>JALYHX010000572.1 GCA_030776305.1 Myxococcota bacterium | reverse complement strand
GTCCCGAGGCGTCTCGTCGACCAGGGAAGGCGGGGGCGAAGGAGGTGACGATTCCGGTTGTAGCGTGGTCGGCGAGATCGTCGTGACGTCTTCGCCGCCGCTCGCGCCCGGTACCACTGCGTCGGGGGGGATCGATGGGAGTGGCGCTTCGTCCAATGTCTGAGGCCGTAAGAGTTCCATCGGATCGCTCGACAATCGCGGGCGAAGCGCGCTTGGTTCGACGAGAGGCGGTGGATCGGACGGAGGCACGCGCGAAGCGCGAGGCTCCGGAGAACGGTCACTGATCTCGCGCATCACCGCGTCTTCGAGCGACGACGGCGCTTCATCGTCTTCGTCCGGGGAGCGGGATGCCGGATCGCTGCTGGCAGCCTTCGGGGGATCAGCGTCCGGCGGGGACGACGCACCCTGCGGCGCGTTTGGCGGCATCGATGTCTTCGAGTCGATCGCGCCCCTCGGCACGCCCAGCGCCGCTTCGATCGCGGGAGTGAGGAGGTCAGCGCCATTCGGTCCGTGGACCGCGTGAATGGCCCCACGCACTGCGAGATCGGAAAGTACATCCTCGAGCAAGCTCGGTGCGACCTCGCCGCCAAGAAGCAGGCGCCGGGGGGACGTTCCAGTCGCCAAGCGCTTGATGAGGGTGCGCGTCGGCTCCGGGGTGGCACGCAAGTACTCTTCCAGCGATTGCTCGTCGAACACGATGCGCTCGACGCTTGCCATGCGCGCCCCTGCCGTTACGGCCAGGGCGCCACGGGCAACGGCGATAGGACGCGCCATCTGGTCGAAGAGGCTGCCTGTCAGCTCACCGTGGATCGGCGCGCTGCTCGGCGTCAGCGCGAACCGCCCGGCACCCACCCCGAGAAGGCTCGCGAGCGCCCGCCCGCCGCTGAGATAACTCCCGTCGCTTGCCGTGCGCGTCGCCTTGCGAGGCGCCCCCCCGCGTATCTCGATTTCGTACAGATACGTCGCATCGCGCACGGAAACGCGCGCATCCTTGCGAATGAGACACACAAGTTCGAGCAAGAGGCGTGGTGTCAGTCCGTCGAGCCGGCCGCGCATCTCTCCCTCCCCCCGCAAGCGCAGCTCGATCCTTGCGCGCGGACGGAGCACTTCTCGCACGCGAGCCAGGATCGCGCGCGACCCGCTCTCTTTGCGCATGTACGCTGCGGCACTGGCGCCCAGCTCTCGTACGCGCTGCAACAGGTCTTCTTTCCATGAAAGAAGGATGACTGGCGTGTCGCGCAAAGCGACGTCTCGCCGGAGCGCGCGACAGAGCGCGAATCCGTCCAGCCCGGGCATCAAGATATCGCTCACGATGAGCTCGGGCTGCAATCGAAACGCAAGGTCGAGCGCGCTCGTGCCGTCGAGCGCCTCGTGGACGACGCATCCAGCCGTGCGCAGCAAGTCCGCGACGAACCAAGTCACTCCCGGGTCGTCGTCGGCAACGATGACGCGCCGACCATTCAAGCGCACCTCCGCCGCCGCCCCTCGACCTCGCCCCGCGAAACGGTCCGCGCCCGGCAGATCCTGGTGCAGCGAAGGCGCGAGCGCGATCGCGCCTTCCGGAGTCTCGCCGCCAAACCGAATCGCGCCGTCGGTCTTCTGCACGATGATCTCTTGGATGCGGGCGATGGCGCCCCAGAGGGCGCCTAGGACTTCCGTGCCCTCACCGAGCGGCACGCGATACGCTCGCGCCGGGCGGTCGACGCTCTCGACCAGTGCGCGCTTGAGCTCTTCGGAGAGCCGATCTGCGAGTTGTTCGAGCGTCGGCTCGCCCAGCGTGACTCGCACCGTGCGCTCATCTCGCGTCTCGACGACCTCGTCGCACGCGGCGCGAATCAGATCGGGCGCGACAGGTCTGGTCAGTGTCCTCGCGACGCCGAGGGCAGCGAACCGCGCGACCTCTTCGGGAGCGCGGAACGTGCCTATCACGACCACCGACATCGGGCCCGTGAGTGGGTCATCGAACATGGCCTCGACGAGCTCTGAAGCGCGAGCGAGGTCTGTGTCGACGAGCAACAGGTCTGGTGCGTGCGATCGTGCCAATTCGAAGGCGGCGTCGATGTCCTCCGTTCGCTCGCACTCGAAGACGCGCGCACCGACCGGCCCACCGTCCGCCAGAGCGGTCGCGAGCGCCTCGCCACCGACGATCAGCGCCGCCACAGGCATACCGTTGGCCGGCTCGTCCACGGGCTCGGCGACGGTGCCCGTCATCGGCTCGCGTGCGGGCAATTCACCCCATGCCAGCGCGGGCAAGTCGTCGAGGACTTGCGCGACGAAGCCGACGTCTTCCTCGCGCAGGGTTCCAGCCTGAGCACCTTGGTCGAGCACGGCGAGGGCTTCCTGAAGCGAGTGCGCCATCGCGTCAAAACGGAGAAGGCGAGCCCCCGACCCGAGTGCATGGATTCGGCGGCGCAGTTCTTCGCGGCCTGTTTTCGACGAGGGATCGTCCTCGACGATGCCGAGTAGCTCGCGCGTGTCGTTCACCTTTCGCCCAAGCGAGGCGATAAATTCGGCACGTGCTCCGCCCACCCGTCCGCCTTCACTCTCTTTGGCGTCGGACGTAATGCTCGCCATGGCAACCTCGGCCCTAGCACGAGCCGCTCGTTCGAGGCCAGCGCGCCCGCTCTGCTATCGTGGCCTTTCTGCGTCCCACGCCACGTTATTGGATGAGCCCTGTCATCGGCGTCGACCCTTCGTACCCGGCCCGCAAGTAGGTGCCCAAGTTGCGGCCGATTATCGCGGGCGCTGCTGCGCCGCGCGGCAGCGTACTCAGTCGGTCTCGTAAGGGGCGCCTCGTGCCCCTGCGCCTTGCCTGCGCGAGGCCTCACCCCAAGAGAAATCGCCTCCTGACGATTCACGTACAGCTCCCTTGGCATTCACCTGGACACTCTCTTACGGGGAGCTGTACTAGCGCCATTGGGTTTCGGCTTGTGTACAGTCTCCACACGAAAGTGCCGCCGGTGATGTCTGCATCCGTCCCGCCGCCGTCGAGCCGGGTCCAAGACAACGACTCCCTGTTCGTGCGGGTCGGCGCTCTCGTCGGACTGGCGACCGTAGCGGCGCTCGCGTGCACCCTGCCCGCGATGACACGTGTATCCACCGCGCTGGCAGGCGACGCGCCCTTGGTGCGCGCTTGGGCGGCGCTCGGGGCGGCCACGCTCGTCCCCATGGCGCTGTCTGTCGTCGCGTTGCGCGGTGCGCGACAGGGGCTGCGCGTTTTCGGCAAGACGGGCAACTATCTGCGTGCGTTCGGCCTCGGGCTTTGGCTGGCCGCCCTATTCGTTACGCTCGTACTGTTCGGCGGTTTTCTTCGGGCGACGACCCATCATCACGCGCTTGCGGGCGTCACGTATGCATGCGGCGCGCTCGCGTTCGCGGTGGGTTGGGGTCTCGTGTGCGCGCGTCTGGTCGCGATGCTGCGGAGCGTCGCCGGCGAGACACGGTGCCTTTCGATGATTTTGCTCGGATCGGTGGCGGTTGCTGCGATCGGCATTCTCAGTATTCGCTTCATGCATGCGCTGGTGGATGGTGAATCGTCCTCCGCGGCGGCCACCGTGATCGATGTCCTCGCCTTCGCTTTCGCCGCGCTTCTCGCCTCCCTGGATTGGCGGGTAGCATGGAGATTGCTGGCCATCGTGGGGCCGCCGGCCGCCGTGTTTTTGGGCGCGCTCGGGATCACCCTTCTTCGGGATCCTCCGGTTCGCCACGCGATCGGGGAGCATGCGCCGGCATTCACCCCTGCAGCTGACCTGTTTTCGCGGCAGTGATCCGCGCGCTGCGCGGTGCGTGCTAGACCCATCGAAGACGCGAACATGCACGGAATGACATTGGCGTTCGGCTGCGCCCTCGTCGTGGCGGCACGTTCGACTCCGGCCTTGGCGGAGCCCTCGACATTCGCGGCCTCTGCGGCAACGGCCGCCGGCATTGCTGTCGTTGCAGCCGCCGGATCTACGGACGCGGCATGGCCGCTCGCGCGGTCGGTGTACGCCGAGGCGTCGCTTCGACCCGCTGGGATGGACGAGGCGCGCGCACGCGCACTCTGCGGCGAGGTCCCGACGCATGGGGCTCCGGCGGACATCCGCGAAATGGCCGAGATGGTCGCTGCTCTCCGAGGAGACGACGCACCCACCCGGGCGTTGCTCGGCGACATCGCGCGTCGTGTCTCCGCGGGAGCCGTGGTGGTGGTCCGTCTGGAGGCAGACCGGCCGAGCGCGCGCATTTTTCTGGCGGACGCCGGAGTGTTCGACTCTGCCACGTACGCCCCCGACGACGGTTCCCCCACGTCATGGTTCGGGGCAACCCGATCTCTCGTTCGTGCGTTCGGGGTCCCGATGGCTCACGCCCCCGTCCTCGCTACGCACGAAGCCGCGCAGACGGAGCGGCCTCGCCATCGCGAGTTCTACGAATCTGGATGGTTCTGGGGAGCAATCGGGGCCGCAGCCGTCGCAGGTGCTGCTGTTTTTCTGGCCACGCGAGACAGCAACGCGCCCGCGATCCATCTTCATATAGAGGTGTCTCACTGATGGGTCGGCCGCTCGCACACCTCATGAGCCTCTGCGTGCTCCTCGTCGGGCTCGTGTGGGGTCCAGACACGGCACTTGCCGATGGCGATTCCCCGGTGTCCATGCCGCCTCGGGACGTGGCAGTCCTCGTAAAGCCATCCGACGTGACGCTGCTGCCCGCGCCTGCGGATTTTCAACGGATCGAGCGGGGGTGGCTGACCATCGAATTTCCGGCCAGTGTGCGAGACCGAGTCGAAGCCCTGGCGCGCGACGCCGAGGAGTACCGAGTGCGCTTGTCGGCCGAGTTCGGTCAGGGCGTCCTCGATCAAGCCCTGGTGCGGATGGCGCGGAACCCAGAACAAATGGCGGAGCTGGCGCCCGAGGGTGCCCCGCCGCCCGCGTATGCCGCGGGTGTGGCCTATCCTTCGGCGCACCTTGCGCTGCTGGCGCTTCAGGCGCCTGGTACTTGGGAAGCGCCGGACCTGGTGGAGCTGTTGCGCCACGAGCTTGCCCACCTGGCCCTGTCAGACGCGGTGGCGGGACACCACGTGCCGCGTTGGTTCGACGAGGGACTGGCCATTTATGAATCCGGTGAGCTGCCGTGGGCGAGGCGATTGGCGCTCGCCGATGCGTCCCTGGGGAGACGCTTGCTTCCGCTGGCTGATCTCGATCGCGGTTTCCCAATCGACCGCTATGAAGTCAATGTCGCATATGCGGAGTCCGCAGATTTCGTAAGCTTTCTCCAGCGCGACGTCGATCGCGCGCGTTTCGGATCGCTCGTCGAGCGCGTGCGCGCTGGGACCCAATTCGATCGCGCACTCGAGGACGCCTACGGCACCGACCTGCGCAAGCTCGAGTATGAGTGGCGCGAGGAGGTGAGTCGACGCTTCGGCCTTGTGCCGGCGCTGACCGGCGGCGGCCTGCTTTGGGTGTTGATCGTCGTATTGGCGATCGCGGCATGGGTGAAGCGCCGCCGGCAAGCGAAGGCGAAGCTCGCGCGCTGGGCGCGCGAGGAGGCCGAAATGGCGTCGATTGTCGCGGCCGCCGATCGTGAGCGCGTGGAGAAGGCGCCGCCGCTACTCGCCGAGGAGGACATGCCCGCCCGTCCTAGGCCTGGGATCCCGGTCGTCGAGCACGAGGGCCGCTGGTACACCGTGCATTAGTAGTTGGCCCCTACAACGTCACCGTCGGGCAACCGGCGACAACCCGAACGTCGAGCACGTCGCCGCGCACGATCATCTGGCAGCTGGCCCCGAGGATGGTCACATTCGTTCCGTCGAGGATCCAACCGTTTGGGCCCGCCTGCGGCAGCACCCGCTCATCGAGGAATACGTTGACCTGCCCAGGGTCGGGTGGAACGTTGCCGAGGTCCAAAACGCAGCTGCCCGTGATCTTGGCAGCGATGCTGGAAAGTGTCGCCAGGAGCACCGATTGATCTGCGCTGTCGATCGCGTAGTAGAGAGGCTCGGCGGCGCGCGCGGTGCCCCCCGCCAGAGCGAGCTGGTCGAGAAGACTCGCATACGGAGCGCTGCCCGGGACGCCGACGACGTACACCGGGATCCCTGCCGCGGCGATCGCCTTCACCGCGTCGATTGTCGGTTGCGCGTCGAGGCACGCGAATGGGCCGCCGTTGTTCGGATCGCTGCAGCAATTGGGGCCCCCCGCGGGGCAGAGCGTCGTGTTCTCGATGTTGTACGTGCACTGGGTAACACCACATTGAGCCGATCCATTGCAGTTGGGACCCCCGTCCGTCGCGAGAATGACATATGTCTTGCCCGCGAGCGCTCGGAGAGTCGGCAATAGCTCCGACAGGGTGACGGCGGTCGGGGTGCCGCCTCCGGCCGGAATTCGACTGAGCACGGTGATCAGTGCTGCTTCCGTCGGCCCAGGCG
>JALYHX010000571.1 GCA_030776305.1 Myxococcota bacterium | reverse complement strand
CAAATGCCCCTCCGGCTGATCCGAGCGCGCCTCTTCGAAAAGAGATGCAAACAAACCAGTGGCGCGCGGGACCGATGCCGATCGAACGGGCGAGAATAGCCCGGCCTCGGCAAAGAGCTGGGCGATCGCGATCGCCTGGAGGAGTCGGGTCTTGCCTCCCGAGTTCGGACCCGTGACAACGGCCAGCGCGCCCCGTGCAGTGCGAACGTCGCATGTCACCGGCATGATGCCTGCTTCGAGGAGCAAAGGGTTGAAGAGCCCTTCCAGTCGCAGCGCCCCCCCTTCGACGATTTCCGGTAGGGACACGGCGAGCCCGTTCTGGATCGCGCGATCACGAAAGGTCATGCTCACCAGATAAAGTTCCAGATCGCCCAGCAATTGGAAGAGGAGGGCCAGCTGCTCCTCGATCCCCGCGAATGCCTCCGAGAGCAACCGCTCCGCCACCTCGCCGCCGGTCGTCCGATAGCCGCGCAGCAGCAGAACGACGCGCACGAACAGCCGGCGCAGCGCCGACACGTAGAATGGATTGTCTTTGTTCTCGCGGACCGCAACGATCTCCATCGACCGCAGTTCTCCGTCCGCGCCGACTCGCACGCGCAAGTCGAGCGAGCTGAGGTGCTCTTCGTGGTCGAGAAGCGCGGCCAAGCGACGATGCGCGGCGGTGTCGACAACCGCTTGGCCGAACGCACGAAGGCGTGCGAGCGCAGAGGTGGCGCCGTCGAAGGAGTCGGCCAGCAGCTCAAACGTCTCGCGTGCGGCGCGCAGAATCTCGACTCGCCTCACGCGTGGGGCGGGCTGCCGCGCCGCGCACAGGAGAGTGCGCAGCCGCACAATCGAGAGATACACGCTCTCGAGCGCCGCCCGCGCGGAGTCTGATGATACCAGTTCGGTGAGTACGCTCCGCCGTATCTCTACATCCCGTGGATCGCGCGGGGGCTCGCCAATCGCTCGTGCCAGGTAGCGCGTGTTGGTGCGGTACGCCTTGCCCGCGATGCGTAAGGCAAGGGAACGCTCGATGAGTTCGTCGAGATAAACGTCGCGTGCAAAATTCGGTCGGCCCCAGGTGGACGGTGGGAGCGCCGCTTTGGCAATGGCGTCATCGAACGCGTCGGCTGCGCCACCGGCCGCGAATGCGAAGACCAGGGTTTGCCGCAGCGAGGCCAGGTCGACGCGAACGCTGGCGTCCTGGCTCAGAAGGTCGGGGATCGCACTTATCAAGAGGGGATCGCCGAAGGCGAGGCTCACCGACCCCACTCACCATTCACTTCTTCGTGTGACAATCGAAGCACCCGAACCCTTTCTGCGTTGTCGGGTCGTATGGCTGCTCGCCGAGGAGCGACGCCATCGTCGGTTCTACATGCTTGGCCATGAAGTCGAACATCTCCGGCTTCTGATCGTGGACCTTCTTGAACCCATCCGGAGTCGAGGGCAACTTCGGCAGCGTCGGATTCGGCATCTTGAATCCGAGTTCCTTGGCGCCAGGTCCATGACAGAGGCCACATCTCGGTTCGGAAAAGGTCTTCGGGTCGAACTCGTGGAACATCGCACCCATTTTCGGCATTACGGCAGCCTTCATATAGGCGAGCTTCTGATCCTTGGTCCATGAGTCCCACTGCCCCGGTTTGGGAGGTTCGGGAGGCGCGCTCGGTGCGGCGGCCGCGCTCGATGGGGGCAGTGGGTTAGTCGCGGAAACGGAGGCCCCGGGTGCGATGGGGGCTTCGCTCGCCATGGCTGCCGGGCTCGGCGGCGGCACGGCCGGAGGAGGGGGCTCACCGCCACAGGCGGAAAATGCGAGGAGGGAGACTAGGTATGCACTGGCGCGGTTCATGGGCGGCACGCTTCGATGCCACGGACGGGCCCGTCGTTGCAAGCAAACAACGTCAAACCGTCGTCACTCCGCCGCATGCGGCGCGATCTGGCAGCACGCCAGCGGGGCGCGCTTCGCCCATGTCTCCAAGTCGGCGAGCGCGCGACGAGCCATGGCCTCGTAGCGTTCGCGCTTCGGCGTGCGTCGATCGCCGAGCGGCGGCAGCCAGCCCCAGTTGACGTTCGACGGTTGATACTCACGCAAACCCGCCCCCGCGTGCTGGCCGAGGTGCGTCAAAACGCCGCCGAGAGCGCACGTTGCCGGGGGAGGGTTCACGACGTGCCCAAGGAGCCGCTGGGCGAGCATGACGGCACACACGAAGCCTGCCGCGCAGCTCTCGACGTATCCCTCTACCCCGGTGATCTGCCCCGCAAGGAAGACACCGGGGCGGGCGCGCGCTTGCATCTGACCGTCGAGCGCGTTTGGGGCATCGACGAACGTGTTGCGGTGCACACTGCCGAATCGAAAGAACTCCGCGTTCTCGAGTCCGGGGATGTAGCGGAAAACGCGGGACTGCTCGGACCACGTCATACGGGTCTGGAACCCCACGAGATTGTAAGCAGTCGCCGCAGAATTCTCGGGGCGGAGTTGCACGACGGCGAACGGCCTGCGCCCCGTGCGAGGATCCATCAGGCCTACTGGTTTCATCGGTCCAAAGGCCAGCGTCATCTCTCCACGAGCTGCCATCACTTCGACCGGCAAACACCCCTCGAAATAGCGCGCGTCCTCGAAGCTCCGAGGTTCGACCTTCATCGCGGCGCGCACTTCGGCCACGAAGCTGCGGTATCCGCTCTCGTCGAAGGAGCAGTTGACGTAGGCCTCGTCATCCCCCGGCTGTATCCCCTTCCCGTACCGCGACTGTTTGAAGACTTTGTCCCAGTCGATCGAGTCGGCGCTTACGATGGGCGCAATCGCATCGTAGTAGGCGAGGTGGGCGGACCCCACCGCCTCGGCGAGATCGGCGGCGAGCGCGTCGCCCGTGAGCGGGCCCGTGGCGATCACGACCGGCGCATCCGGCGATGCCGCGGGAAGCATTGCAACGACGCGGCGTTCGACCCGGATCCGGGTGTGCGCGCCAATCCGGGCCGTGACGGCGGCAGAGAATGCCTCGCGATCAACCGCAAGCGCTCCTCCCGATGGCACGCGTGTCGCGTCGGCGCACGCGAGTACGAGCGACCCGGCGCGCCTGAGCTCCTCTTTGAGCAAGCCGACGGCGTTCGAAAGAGATGCGCCTCGCATCGAGTTCGAACACACGAGCTCGCAGAACGCATCGCTCGTCTGCGCCGGCGTTCGCGCAATGGGCTTTTGCTCGACGAGGCGTACGTCGATGCCACGCTCTGCGAGCTGCCAAGCAGCCTCGCAGCCTGCGAGGCCTGCGCCGACGACCGTCACGGAGGGCATGCCTGAGACCGCGTGTAGCACGCGCTCAGGCCACCGTGCTACGCGCATCCCGGCGCAGACCCCATCGGCCAAACGGTGGTCCACGCAGAGGGCCTCTTTGCCGACGACGGGGCCTCGGTCTCGTGTGGGGGGCTCGTCCCTTTCGTCCGGTAATGGTGGTCACTGCATCACGCGACGGGTGATCGCGTCCCTCCACGGGGTGATCCAGTTCATCCCTGCGACTGAGCGGATAAGCCCGCGCCTGCTCGCAATCACCCCCATGCAGGGTGATTGCGCGCAAGGCGATCGGTCACACGACGTCGAAGTGATGATCTTTTCTCTCTCGGATGAAAATGGCGCCAATGATGAGACTCAACGCGGCGACGACTACCGGGTACCAAAGGCCGGCATAAATGTTTCCGTTGGCGGCCACGAGAGCGGTCGCCGTCAGAGGAAGCATCCCGCCGAACCAGCCGTTGCCGATGTGGTAGGGCAGCGACATCGAAGTGTATCGGATCCGCGTTGGGAATAGTTCCACGAGAAATGCCGCAATCGGCCCGTACACCATCGTCACGTACAAGACCTGGATGAAGACGAGCAGGATGAGCATCGGAACGTTGACGTCGTCCGGATTTGCCTTCGC
>JALYHX010000570.1 GCA_030776305.1 Myxococcota bacterium | reverse complement strand
TTGCGTCCAACTCGTTGTCGACGAACGATGCACGGACGTTTTCGGCAATCCCCCCAAAGGCCCCTTGCCATGAGGCGCGAGCCGCGAGAGTCGCTTGGGGGTCGGATGGCTTCTTCGCGTGGGCCTGCAGCAAACCTTTCAGGTCGGCGTCGTTGACGATGCGGCGAGCCAGGATGGTCGCCTTCGAAACGTCCCCCTCGATGAGGGCTGGCTCGTAGGTGAACGCGCCGACGAGGTCGTCGACGTCGACATCGAGTGGAGGCGCACCCGCCATTCGACCGTGCGCCCAGCCGTGTCTGAGTGCGATGTGAGGAAGGACGACGCGGACGCCCCTCGCATTGGGATCGGTGGGGGACGGCGTACGCGGGGAAAACGCGTTCACGATCTCGAGCGTGCCCGAGGCGTCCGTATCGAGGCGGACATCCAGAGTATCGATCTCTATGTCCGACAGCTCGATGGCAAAGGGATTCTTTCGCCCGAACAGGGCCGACCGCGCAATCGCCAGGAGGCCGGCATGGACGCGCATCCCACGAGCCACGATCACCGGACGACCACTGGGATCATCGACCGTCGCGTTCGCCGCGACACCGAACAAACCCAGCTTTCCCAATTCGTCGATCGTGATGCGACCCCTAAAGGACTGCGCAAGTATCTGGCCCACTTCTCGGGCGACGATCCTCCGCGCTCGCGGAAGGTTCAAATGCAAGGCAACGGCGACGACTGCGGCGAGCGTGAAGATCACGAGCGTAGCCATGAAGATGCCAACGAAACGAAGCGTTCTCATTGGAACGCTTCTCCTCGAGCGATCGACCACGACGGAAGGATCCCCACGCGCCCCACCGGCGCCAAAGGCAGTCGGAGTCGGGTCGGCCCCGGCAGCCATCAGAACGCCTGTCCGATGCCAATCGCGAGAGCGATCGGGACACCGAGGATGGTTGGTTGCGTACCATTGACGGGATCGGCGGCCGCGGCATCGGCCTCGCTCTTGTAGGGAAGGACCTGCAGCGGCGGGATGCGGTAACCGATGTCGGCCCGGATCGGGCCAACCGGCGTGTCGTACGCGACGCCCACCCCGCAGGACAGGTGAAGGTAGCTCGGCCGAATATCCATCACGTAGGGTGAGACGTCGCTCATGTCGCAGAACACGGCGCCGGACAATGGCCCCGAGATGTCGGCGCGCACTTCGTTCTGAAGTTCCCAGAGCGTGAACCCCCCGACGGGCAAGAAGCACTTGCTGGCGTCGTAGTTCTGACCACTCGGATCGCAATTGAACCTCACCTGTTGGGAGGCAGTGGCGGGATTGAGGAATGGGATTACGCCGTGCGGAGCCACACCAAGGACGGGAAACCCGCGATTGGTCGTGGGGCCGCCCGAAAAAAAACCACGAAAATACATGATCTGCGTGTCGTGCTGTAGCTGACTGCGCTGCGGTGCCTGCGGCGCGGCTGTGGTTGGGGAGTTCCTCAGCTCGTCGTACCAGCAGCGGGCAGGATCGATCCCCGCCGAGCAGGCTCTTGCGTAATTCGACGACCAGAGAAAACCCACGGAGGCTCTCGTCGCAAACGTCAGTCCACGCGCGATCGGCAGATACGTTCGAATCTCCGGCTGAACGCGGACATCCGTTGCACTTCCACCGAAGATGCCGCCAGCGACGGAGACCGTATTGCCGAGGTAGATCCCGGCGTGCGGTCGAACGGGGCTGTCGCGGAAATCCAGGTGGGCCGTCAGCGCCGGAAACGATAGGAAGAGCGTCTCAAGAGCTGGATCCAAGTTCTGCACGTAGGCGAAGGGGCTTTCGACCTGAACCGTATATCCAAGGCTGACGTAAAGAACCTTCCAGAACGTGCGATCCGCGCCGACGGGTGCCTTCAGCTCGCGGTAGCCCACCACCGGTACGTTCGGGGATGGGTTCGTTTGGACGAGCAGAGGGAAAATATTGAACTCGGGCCGGATGAACCCGGTCGTCCGTGCTTCGATGAACCCGGGTTGACGCAACTCCGTCTTGAGCCACTCCTCGGGAAGAGGTTTCAGCGACCCCGTCCAGTTGTTGATGCGCAGCGGATAGAGCACGACACCCGGCTTGAACCTCACACTGAAGTCCCGGAGACCACCGAGAAAATTGTGATCCTCCCACCCTGACACGGCGTGGAGATCCGTCTTGATCTCGTCTATCTCGACTCCGCCCCCCAGCGTGATCTGCCGCAGTCGCGTAGGCTCGACCTTCACAGTCAGCGGGACCACGAGGGTTGCGGGTGGAGGATCGGGCAGCGTGGGAACGATCTGAACCGCGCTGAAGACCTCGAGGTCGAGAAGAGCTTGGGTCGCCGAGTCAATCTCGGCGGTCGAATAGGGGCTACCCTCCTTGATGTTGATCGCCCGGCGCATCGGTCCCTCGGGGATCTCTTGTTTGCGCGGACCGTTCCCGTCCGGATCCAGACCGACGATCGTGATGGGACCGAAGACGGCCGGGGGTCCAGGCACGACACGGAATCCGTAGTCGACCACGTGCGCACCAATGTCTGCCTCCGCCTGAGAGTCTGCGGTCGCATAAGCGTAGCCGCGATCGGTCAGCGCCTTTTTCACTTCGGACTCGGAGTTCTTGAACTGTTCTTCGTCGAAGCGGTCACCCGGCTTGAGGACCTGTTTTGCAGCCGCCGCGACGGCCTCTGCAACGGGTTTTGGAAGAGCCTCCGCGCCCACGATCGTGATGTTCCGATTGACGGTCGCGGGGCCTTCGTCGACGACAATCTCGATCCGGACATGGTTGCTCTTCAGCTGGAAGACATGCGCAACGCGGGCGTGTGCATCGAAGAAGCCCTTCGACCGGTAAAATCTCTCGATGCGAGCCATGTCTCGCTGAAGGACCGCTTCGTCGTAGATCTCGTAGTCATAAGCAACGCCCTC
>JALYHX010000569.1 GCA_030776305.1 Myxococcota bacterium | reverse complement strand
GCGCTGGGTCATTCGCGCCGCGGCGACGTCGGTCACCGCAATGACCTGATCGATGACGTGGCGATCGAGCACGCTCGGAATGAAGCCCGCGCCGATTCCCTGGATTCCGTGCATGCCAGGCGGTTTGCCGCTGAGAACCGCGCTTGCCGCTGGCTCGACGGCGACAACGCGGACGCCCGGTCGCTCTTTCTTGATGACCCGGCCCACCCCTGTCACCGTTCCCCCCGTGCCGACGCCAGCAACGAAGGCCACGAGATCCGTGCCCGCCGCATCGAGGATCTCCCTCGCCGTCGTACGCGTGTGCACGTCTGGGTTCGCGGGATTCTCGAACTGTCGAGGCACGAAGGCGCCTGCGGTCTCGCGCGCGATTTGTTCGGCTCGTTCGACCGCGCCCGACATGCCTTCCTCCGCCGGGGTGAGGACGACATCCGCTCCGTAGGCGCGCAGAATCTGACGCCGTTCGAGGCTCATGTCCTCAGGCATCACCAGAACACACCGGTACCCGCGTACCGCGGAAATCATGGCCAACGAGATGCCCGTGTTCCCGCTCGTCGCTTCGACGACGACGGAGCCTTTCTGAAGTTTGCCCGCGTCCTCGGCGGCCTGGATCATTGCGAGCGCTGGTCTGTCTTTGACACTACCGCCGGGATTCTTCAGTTCGAGTTTTCCGGCGATCGTGGCACCGGCATCGGTGGGGCCGATCCGAGACAGACGAACCAGCGGCGTTCTCCCCACCAAATCGAGCACGCTGCCGGCGATCGCCTCGTCCATGGAATCGCCTCAAAAGACACGTTGGTCGACTTTGATCGTATCCCCGGCCTGGAGTGGCACGTCACCAAGTTTGCCGTCGGTGATGTCGTCGACACTGACCGTGGCCGTGACGGTCTTGCTTGGACCGACCAGGCGCGTGATGCGAACATGGTCTCCATCGGCGATGGACGTCAACCCGCCGGCGAGTGAGATGGCATCGACGAGCTTTATCCCCTCGGTCCAGGGCAAGTTCCCTGGCTTGTTGACCGATCCCACGATGCTGATCTTCTTCGAATTGTACTGGGTGACGACAAGTGTCACCTGGGGGTCGACGAGGATCTTCCGTGCAATCAGTCCTTTCTTGATGGCGTCAGCGATTTGCTGAGGCTCTAAACCGGCCACCACGAGTCGGTCGAGGTACGGAAAGTCGATTGTGCCGTCCGGCTGTACGCGGTACTCGGAAGGCAGGTCCTTCTCACCCAGGACGGACACCTTGAAGAGGTCACCCGGCCCGACCATCGTGCTCTGCTGGGGCGCTGGCAGATTCGGCGGCCCCGTATGAGAACGACCGCACGCCACCGATGGCGTCATGAGCAACGCGACCAAGATGGCCAACAAACTTCGCACGAAAGAATACATCATTCGCAATGCAGCGAGCATGCTGGCACGCGGCTCAGCCGCAACGCTGTCACATGAACCACCGCACACCGATGAAGGCCTCGAATCGTTTCCAGCCCATGTCGAAGAAATTGGAACCCGCACCGGTCGGAGTCTGTTGAGCAGGCATGTCGTGGACGTTGCTGATGTTGGTCGTATACCGCAGCGTCGAGTTGATGCCCAACGTCTGGAAGACCCGGTATTCTGCGAATAGCGTCGCGTCCGCACGCAAGTCGGTAAAACTTGCATGTCTCAAGACGGCGCTCGGGGATGCGGGCGTTGGAAGCCAGTACATATTCGGGTACTCGATCGACCCGAGGCCTCCTTCGAGGTTCACCAACGCGCGGCTCGCAAAGAAGTAGTTGAAGCGCAAGTACCCGCGATCGCTTCCGTAGTAGTTTCCGAGGTAGCTATTCTGAAAGTCCCGGCCGTAGCCCAGGACGATCGATGAGAGCGAGAGGCCAATATCCTGAATGGATCCAAAGCTTGGACCGCCAGCCAGAAACCAGGTGAGCTCGGCCCGCGCGATAAAGCTGTCGTATTGAGGCTGCGCGGCCACGGCAGACGTGTCGTACAGGCTCGCGGCCCACCCCGCGACGGCGAGAAGGGAAAAGCGGTCGGTGATCAAACCGTTCAGGCCGATGCTGGTGCGGATGGGCGTGGAGCCAACCAGCCCTTGAACCGCGGCTTGGTCTGAATTCCTGTACGAGATAAAGCCCATCGTCGCATCGTAAACTAAAGCCGTTCGCGGGCGGAACCTCCAGCGACCGTGCGTAGATATCTCGTGGGTGCCATTGGTGAATCCAGCCGCGCTGCCTTCCTCGAAAAGGACGGCACGGTATTGGTACACGAAGCGCCAATCGAGTGTTCCGCTGTTGGGCTGCAACGCAAGCTCGGCGCCGGCGCCGATGTCATCCCTGTTGAAAGACAGATTCGGGTCGACTGTCGTCATGTTCGGCTGAATTTCGCGCGCGTAGCTCACGAACAGTGCCCCGCCGACCGGGCGTCCCGGCAGGATGGTCAGGCGGCTGTCAGCAGCAACGCTGAGGTTGCGCTGGGCCGAGATATCATTGTTCGGTCCCTTCGAATCGCTCGATAGGCCGATGAATTCCCGGTAGGTCGCGCTAATCGCCGCGCGAAAGGCTACGCTCGGTTGCACGAGGATGTCTCCCTCGCGGCGTTGCGGGCCCAACGTGGACAGGTAAAGCGACGGCGTGATTCGAAACTCCAGTGCCGGAATGACTGGAGCGAGCGGCGGGCCGTTCTCGCACGATCCCGTCCCGCACGTCGTGCGGTCGGTTCGCAGCAGCCAGTTCGAATCGTAACCAACCTCACCCGCGACTCCCGGGTGAAGCTCAAAGTCTCCCGCACGAACGCCGGCACCGCTCGCGTAGCTGCGGTTCTTCAGCCATTGCGGGCTATCGGCCGCGACCGTTTGGGCGCTTGCCTGCCGCGCCAGTAGGAGAGCGACAAGAAGAACGCCGGAGACC
>JALYHX010000568.1 GCA_030776305.1 Myxococcota bacterium | reverse complement strand
GTAGAATACCTCCGTGGGATTCACGGGCCTCGGACGGAGGGTCCTGATCGTCGAGGATTCGGTCTCGGCTCGTGCGTTCGTCCGTGCGGTTCTCGAATCCGTGGACTTCTCGACTCGTCATGGCGATTGCGAGGTTGTCGAAGCAAGCAGCGGCTTCGAAGCCCTGCGTCTGCTCCCACGTGGACCGTACGATCTCATCGTGACCGACATCAACATGGCCGACATCAACGGGCTCGAACTCGTCCGTTTCATCCGAGCGTCTGCGCATCATCAGTCGACGCCGCTCCTCATTATCTCGAGTCTCCGCGGTGAGCACGATGTCGAACGCGGCCTGGCGCTGGGCGCGAATGCGTACCTCGCAAAGCCTTTCACCGCCGACGAGCTTGGCGAGGCATGTGCTCGGCTCCTCAGTGGAGCACCCGAGCGCGCGGCGCCGAGCGAGCCCGCCCCGGGCGGACCCTGAGCCATGGTCGAAAGTGGCGGCGGACGGGGTGACGACAAGGCGCGGGAAGAATTTTTCAGCGAAGCACAGGAGCTCATCGACGGGCTCGGACGCGACTTGCTCGGCCTGGACGCGGGCCTGAAAAAAGGCCACGCCGACCCCGAAATCATCAACGACGTGTTTCGTGGCGTGCACACGCTGAAGGGACTGTCGGGGCTCTTTGGGGCGACCCGCATGGCGGGCCTATCGCACGAGCTCGAGGATGTTCTCGACGACCTGCGTCTCGGACGGCTCAACGTGACGACCCCGGTGCTCGACTTGCTGTTTCAAGCAGTTTCCCTCTATGCGCGGTTGCTCACCGCCGAGAGCGGCGAGACGCCAGAACCAGAGCGAGACGTCGAGCAGCTGCTGGTGGCCCTCGGCCAGCTATCGCAGCGTCGTCGCGGAGGTACCGTCGGTACCGTCGCGCAGTACGAGCTCGACCCGAGTCTCTTGGGGGTCCTCACCGAGTACGAGGAACACCGGCTTCGAACGAACATTCAGCAGGGGCTCGCTCTTTACCGCATCCGCGTTTGTTTCTCGCTCGCAACGATCGATAGCGCGCTCGACGAGCTCAAGGCGCAAGCTCGTCCGCACGGCGAGATCCTCACGTATCTGCCCACCGGATCGGGGACCAACGTCGACGCGATCGAGCTCGAGATTCTGATGGCCAGCCGCGCACCGCTACAAACCTTGCGGACGGCGATCCTCGGTCCGGACGTGCTCATCGAAGAGGTCGCGCGGCGCGTGGCGATTGCAGGCACGCTCGAGCCGCAACCGTCGGCCACGGACTTGCCGCCCCCAGCGCGTAGCACCTCGCTCGCGGCCGTGGCGGCGTCGTCGGCCACTGGGCGTCCACGGGCTGCAGAAGAGTCTTCGTCGGGTCGGAAGCTCGCGCCGTCGATGGCGCCCCCTCCCGCCCCGACCGCGGTATCGGTGCCCGGGGGGCCACCCGGACGCGAGCTGTCGTTGCGCTCGGCCACGCAAACGGTTCGCGTCGACATCCGCAAGCTCGATCGTCTGATGACGATTGTCGGTGAACTCGCGATCGTGAAGACCGCAATCTCGCGGCTCACGGACGTGGTGCGCCGCCGCGCCGCGGCTTCGCCCGAGCTGTCGACCGAGCTGGGGCGCCTGAACCGGCGGTTCGAACGGCATCTCGCTCAGATGCAGAGTGGAATTCTCGAAGTACGCATGGTGCCTCTCGGCCAGGCGTTCGACAAACTGGCTAGGATCGTGCGTCAGATCTCGCGCGAGCACGGCAAAGACGTGAACCTCGTCATTACCGGCGCCGACACGGAAATCGACAAGCTCATCGTCGAGGAGCTCAGTGACCCCCTGATGCACATGATCAGGAACGCCATCGACCATGGCGTCGAGCCGCGGGAAGAGCGCGCGCGTGTCGGCAAACCAACCGTCGGCACGATCGCGCTCAACGCATTTCAAAAGGGAAACCACGTCGTCATCGAGGTGGAAGACGACGGGCGTGGCATGGACTACGGCGCTCTGGTGACAGCGGCAGTTCGGCGCGGAATCGTCACGGCCGATGAAGCCAAGGAGCTCACGGAAAGTGAGGCGCTCGCGCTCGTTTTCATGCCGGGATTCACGACGAAGGAGGTCGCAACGGATCTGAGCGGACGTGGCGTCGGGCTCGACATCGTCAAGACGAACATCAGCAAGCTCGGTGGCGTCGTGGACATTGCGAGCGACGTCGGGATCGGCACGAGGATGACGATCACGCTGCCGATTACGCTCGCGATCATTCACGTCCTCCTGGTCGAGATCGGCGCGCGCCTTTTTGCCATGCCCCTCGCCAGCGTGGAGGAGGCGCTCGTGCTCGACGAAAGTCAGGTTCGCAAAGTGGAGACACGCGAAGTTCTCACGGTTCGCGGCGCATCCCTGCCCATTTGTCGCCTGACTCACCTGTTCGGGCTCGCGCCCGTGCAGCGGTATCGGAAGGGTGCATTCGTCGTCATCGCGCAGGTGGGAATTCGAAGGCTCGGGTTCGTCGTCGACGAGATCGTGGGACAGCAAGACATCGTGATCAAACCGCTGGGCAAGTCGCTCAAAGGGGTGCGCGGCTTTGCGGGAGCAACGGAGCTCGGCGACCAACGGATTGCCTTGGTGGTCGACGTTGCCGCCCTGATCGAGGAGGTGCTGATCCCGGGCGAGGTCCGATTTCTCGCGGCGGCGGCCGACGCGACCGACCCCGCACGCCGGAACGCGATCCCTGCTGCCACCCGCCGCGCCGAGAGGACTTGATTGATGACTGCCCTGGTCAAAGCGCGGAGCGAAAGGCGCGCGGCGAGGCGCGCTGGAGAAGCCGGGAAACGGATCGAGTACCTCGCTTTCGGCCTGGCGGGCGAGACCTACGCCGTTGAGATCGACCGCGTTGCCGAGATCCTTCGGCTGCTGCCCACGACACCGGTTCCACGCTCGCCGGACACGGTACTCGGCGTGATCAGCGTGCGCGGCAAGCTCGTGACCGTCGTGGATTTGCGTCGCCGCTTGAAGCTCCCGACCTGTCCAACCGACCGCAAAACCCGCATCTTGCTCGTTGACGCAGGCACGGGAGAGCAGCTGGGGCTGCTGGTCGACGACGTGCAACAAGTCTGGAGGCTTGCGGTCGAGGAGATCGAGCCGGCAAACGTCCTCGGCGGGGAGCAGGCTGAGCATATCGCAGGGATCGGCAGGCCCGCGGCGTCCGATGGAGCCGTCCTGATTCTGCTCGACGTACGTCCCATTCTCGAGTCGCCGTGAGGGGGAGGCAGGGCGAACATGCAACGGCACCGCCATGACCCATCGAAGAACCTGGTCGGTTTTGTGGTCGGCGATGTCGAATATGCCGTTGCCATTTCACGTATCCGAGAGATCGCGAATCCCTTGCCGCTCGTAGCGCTGCCGCACGCACCGCGCTCGGTCGTTGGCGTCGCGGACTATCGTGGCGAGGTCGTGGCGGTGGTGGACTTGCGCGCCCGTTTCGGCCTACCGGCGGCGGAGGCCACACGCAGGACGAAATGGCTCGTCGTGGACGTCGATGGCGTCGGCGCGACGCACGATGAGGGATCCCTCCACGTGGCCGGCGCGGGGCGCGCGCCTGAGTCGAGTCAAAGGCCCGGCGCAATGCCATCGCCGAGTCGACGACTCGTCGCCATGGTCGTGGACGCAGTCACGGAGGTGTTCGGAACGGCCGGCGCCGTTTTGCGGCCCGCTCCGCCTCTCGGTGGCGGCGAGGACGTGCGCGGCATCGCGGGTGTGACGACGCACGACGGCGGCTTGGTGTTCGTACTCGATACGACAAGATTGCGAGACCTCGCAGAAGCGCTCGCGACAGACCGAGAAATTCCCTCGTCCGAAGCGCTCGGCTTGCCGGCACGGACCACCCCATGAGCGAGGCAGCGACCGCGGTCCGCTGGCTGCTTCAACAGGCCGAGCCCGAAGCGCGGCGCGTCGCCGTTCAGCAGATCGCCAAGGTTCGCGGAAGCGAAGCGTCGGAGTTGCTGATTCGGGCGCTCGGCGACGACGATTGGCGCGTTCGCAAAGAGGCTGCCGCGGTGACGCCCGGGTTGGACCGCCGCGGCGAGGTCGTCGCCGCGCTCGTGGGAGCGCTCGAAGAGACGGTGAACATCGGACTTCGTAACGCGGCCGTCGAAGCGCTCGTCGCAATCGGTCCGGACGCCGTCGCTGCCTGCGTCGATGCGCTGTCGCGGTTCGATGTCGATGCGCGCAAGCTCGCGGTCGAGGTGCTTGCCGGCGTGGCCGATATGCGTTGCACCGTGGCGCTCGTCCGTGCCCTAGACGACGACGATCCCAACGTGAGGGTGGCGGCGGTCGAGGCGCTGGGAGGTGGAGCCCTTGCAGGTGAGGAATCGCGCGAGCTGGCCACAAGGGCGCTCGTCTCCGCACTCGCTACCCGCGATACGTTCCTGAAGATCGCTTTGCTTCAGTCGCTCGCGCGACTGGAGGCGTTCCTTCCTTGGAGCGTCTTCGAGCCCTACGTCGACGACCCGCTCTTGCGCCGATATGCCATCGCCGCGGCGTGCGGATCGCACGAG
>JALYHX010000567.1 GCA_030776305.1 Myxococcota bacterium | reverse complement strand
CGTTGTACCTGACCACAAGACCGGCATGGTGGCCGGCGGGTAGCGCGTGGCCGTGGGCCGGATCCGACCTGAGTCCGATGGTGGGTTCGTTGCCGGCCAAAGCGCGCTCCGACGTGCTGGGGCCGTAATGTGCAAACCCTCGGGAGCAGCCTCAGCGAAGGTTATTCCCACTCCAAGGGGGCAAGCCCGACAAGATCGAGCGCAGTCGCTTGACGCCGTGATGGTAGTTCATCTTGGCCGCGTCCTCGGTCGAGTCGACGATCGCACCGATTTCTTCGAACGATAGGTCGTGGAAGACGCGGAGCTCGACGACAAGTCGCTGTCTGGGTGGAAGCTCGGCAAGACGAGCGCTCACTTTTCTCCAAACCTCCGCTGCGACGAGCTTGTCCGTGCCGAGCGAGTTCGTGAAAGCCAAGTCGTCATCGATGGGGATGGACTGCGCGTGCTTCTCCCCTCGCGCATGGTCGAGCGCCAAGTTGACGGCGATGCGATAGAGCCACGTACGGAACCGCGACTCGGCCCGAAACGAGTCGATGCGCTCGAGAACGCGCACGAACGTGCGCTGGGCGATGTCCTTCGCGTCTTCCTCTACCGTCACGTAGCGTCGTACGAGCTGGACGATCGAACGCTCGTACTTGCGAACGAGTTCGTCGAAGGCGCTGCGATCGCCACTCCGAAAGCGAGAAACAATCGGGCGATCGGGATCGTCGCAGGGCTGCGTCAGCTTGGCCGGCTCTTTCAACCGAGCATCAGCCTA
Source organism: Myxococcota bacterium (assembly GCA_030776305.1). GTDB lineage: Bacteria > Myxococcota_A > Polyangia > Polyangiales > Polyangiaceae > Palsa-1150. Next base: position 2,295 of record JALYHX010000567.1, on the reverse strand, counting down.
GCACCCTGGGGTGCCAGCCCCTTGCTGCGATGATAGGATTGCAACCGATGTTCTCGCGTCGGCATCGGCTCTGCGCCGCGGGATTCGCCGTGCTGCCGCTCGCGCCTTGCGCTCTTGCGCAACCCAACCAGACCAGCCCAACGCCGCCCCCGAGCGATGCGCGCAAGGAAGCAGCGGGGCAGTTCGCCGAGGGGACGCGGGCGTTCGACGCCGGCGATTTCACCCGCGCTGGCGAAGCCTTCGAAGCTGCGTACGCGTTCGAGCACCACGAGGATCCCCTCTGGAATGCGGCGCGCGCATGGCACCGCGCGGGCGATCTCGCTCGCGCGGCCAATCTCTACGCGCGCTACCTGCGCGAAGCGCCACCGAACGCGGGCGATCGCGCGGGCGCGACGGCGGCGCTCAATCAGCTGGGAAGCAAGCTTTCTCGAATCGAGGTGCACCTCGGCGCGGGCGTGGAAAGCCCGCGCGTGGATGACGTCCCCTTGAACGCGCGGGTCGTTTACGTCGTACCGGGGATGCATTCGGTGCGCGCGCAGAGCGCGCTCGGGGACCTTGAGAAACGCCAAGTCGCCGAGGCGGGAGCCGTGGTGAGTGTGCTTCTCGAGCCTTCGAGCCCCGTTCCGCCGGCGTCCCCTGCGCAGCCCGCGTCGGGCCAGCATGTAGACATGCCGCGAGTTGCCGCGGTGCCGTCTTCGGGCTGGTCACCGGTGGTCGTTGGGGTCGAGGGGGGCGCGACCCTGATCGTCGCTGGTTTGGCGACCTGGTCGGGGCTCGAGACGCTCGGCACGCTGCACGCCTTCGAGACGACACCCACTCCACAGACCCTCGATGCCGGTCGCGCCCAGGAGGTCCGCACCAACTTGCTTATCGGTGCGTCCGTGGGCCTCGCCGCGCTGACGGGGCTCACGGCAGCGTTTCTCGTCGACTGGAAAGGTTCGCACCACCAATCGGTCGAAGTCGGCCTAGGACTGAGGTCGGCGGCGATCCGTGGGAGCTTCTGAAGTGCCTCGGGAAGGCCCGCCCGTCTCGATTCACACCGTTCGGCTCGGCAGCTACAAGCCTCTTCTCGAACTCGCATCCGGTGGGATGGCCACCGTGTACGTCGCAAAACAAGTCGGTGCGGCGGGCTTCGAGCGCTTGGTCGTCATCAAGCGCGTACACCCGCACCTTCTGTCCAATCGCGACTTTTACGACATGTTTCGGGACGAGGCGCGCGTCTGCTCGACGATTCGGCATCCCAATGTCGTTCCCGTCGTGGACGTGGCCGAGGTGGATGGCGAGCTGTTCCTCGTGCTCGAGTACGTGGAGTCGCTGGCACTCAGCGCCCTCCTGCGGGCGGCGGCCGGTCGGGGCGAGCGTCTCGAGCCGGCCGTTGTGGTTCGCATCTTTGCCGACGCGCTTGCCGGCCTGCACGCCGCGCACGAAGCGGTCGACATGCGCGGCAACAGGATCGAGCTGATTCATCGAGACGTGAGCCCGCAGAACGTCATCGTCGGACTCGACGGCACCAGCCGTCTCATCGATTTCGGCATTGCGAAGGCGGCGTCGCGGATAAGCGTTACCCACAGCGGAGTCGTCAAGGGGAAGCTCCGTTACATGTCACCGGAGCAGTTGCACCAGAAGCGCCTGGACCGACGGGCCGACATCTTCGCTGCGGGCGTGGTGCTCTACGAGGCGCTCACCGGCCAGAGACCTTTCGGCGGGGAAGACGATGGCGACGTCGTCTTGGGTATTCTCATCGGCGAAGCGCCCAGCGCATCATCGGTCGTACCAAGGCTACCCTCGGCGCTGGATGCGGTCGTGGCGAGGGCCCTCGACCGCGACCGGGACCGCCGCTTTCAGACAGCCGCAGAGTTCCAAGAAGCGCTCGAGCGCGCCGTTGCCCCAGCGTCCGCGCGCGCCGTCGCGCGCACCGTCGAACGGTTGGGAGGTGAGGGATTCGAGCTCCGCCGAGCGGCTCTCCAGGCCTCGCTCGTGGACGACGCCATGTCCTCACCTCGAGAGCCGCCGGCGATCGACGGACCGGGCCCGCTGGCAATGGCCACGTCGACGACCCGAGGGGTGCTTGCAGAGAGCCCCGTCCATCGCAGGGCGGGGTGGGTGGTCGTCGTTGGCGCCCTTGTGATTGTCGTCGCGGCCGCGACTCTGCTCGGGGCGCGCAGGAGTGCCCCGGGGCGCGCCGAAGCGAGTGCGACGCCATCGACTCCTCCGTCGAGCGTGGTCGTGGGCGCGGACCCAACCCCAAGCCCAGGGGCGTCGGCGATCGGGGCGCCGGAGCCGCTCACGCCCACG
>JALYHX010000566.1 GCA_030776305.1 Myxococcota bacterium | reverse complement strand
TCTCTCGCTTCGCTCGAGCATGCGGCGTTCTTGAAGTTTTTCGTCCGTTCTCTCGCTTCGCTCGAGCATGCGGCGTTCTTGAAGTTTTTCGTCCGTTCTCTCGCTTCGCTCGAGCATGCGGCGTTCTTGAAGTTTTTCGTCCGTTCTCTCGCTTCGCTCGAGCATGCGGACTAGAACCTATCCCGCCAATGCCTAAGCCCTTACGCGTCGCGGGTGAAGTCGACAGCTGGTGCACGCGGTGCCGGCTGGTCCTCAACCATCGCATCGTCTCGATGAAGAGCGGTAAGCCTCACCAGGTGGAATGCCTTACCTGCCGTTCGCAACATCTCTGGCGACCCAAAGCCCCCGCGGATCGACCGGCCGCTTCGACCGGGGATGGCGACGGCCGGGCGGCCACGTCGACCAAACCTCGGGCGACCCCTTCGGGAAAGCCGCCCCGCGTGACGCCGGCGATGCGTCTGGAGCAGCAATGGGAGAAGGCCATCGCCGGACGCGCGGTTTCGGACTTCAAGAACTACAGCGTCGGCGCCAACTTTCGCGAAGGCGACTTGTTGCGTCACAATAAATTCGGGGACGGCGTGGTGACGCGCGTCATCGATGCGCACAAAGTCGAAGTTCTTTTCCGGGACGAAGCCAAAACGCTAGCGCAAGGAATGACCTAGGACGATAACCGCAAATTCGGCGCGCACTTTTGGTCGAGACCGCGCAAAGAGACCGTCCGAGGCAGCCATACCCCCGGCTCGGCCTCGATGGGAGCGGCTGCGGTTCCCTCGAACGAGACTCGACTCGTTTGACCCCTACCGGCAGCAGCGAACATACTGCGTCAGCCGGAGACGGTACGATGCATACGTTGTGGCAAGGCGCGGTCCTTGCGCTGATCGTTGCAGGAAGTCAGCTCGCGGCAGCGGCAGAAGGACCCGCCAACGTGGCAGCCACGACCACGAGGTCCGCGCTTGCAGCGGCAGCGGCAGTCGACGTTCGCATCGCTCTCTCGCGAGACGGCCACTTCGGAGCGTGGCTCGTGGCTGGTGCGATGGAGAGAACGACGGTGGTCGATGAAGAACACCTCTCCCCCCACCTCGGCGGCGCTGTCGGCGGCGTCCGTTGGACGTTGGCGTCGGCGAACAACGGGCCCATCGATCTCGTCGCCGCCCTCGACGCCCATGGGAGCGACTGCGTAGCGTACGCCGCAGGTATTCTGCACGTCGAACATGCGGGACCACATGTTCTGCTACTGGGCGCCGACGATGGCGCGGCGGTGATCGTCGACGGCAAGCGGGTCTTCGCACGTGATGACGCGAGGCCGCAACGCGACGACGACGACCTCGTGCCGCTCGATTTGGGTGCCGGAGATCACACAATCGTTCTGGTTCTTCATCAGCGGGCTGGTGCCTGGAGTTTCCGCGCGCGGCTCTTGGCTGCCCCCGAACTGGAGCCCCCTCGTGGCTCTTGGTGGTGGCTACCCGGAACGACGGCGAGCGACGCGCGGGCGCTCGCCACGCGCATGTCGAGTGTGTCGCTCGACCGGGGGATGACGGCAGACGGATACCGCCCTTCCCTGGCCGTGCATTTCCCACAGGGAGCACCGCTCGGGGTCCGCCTCGATGTACATGCCCGCCTGACTCGCTCGAACAACGCCGGGGACGCGCTTTTCGACGTCGACGCCGGGCAGGTGGCGTTCGACGATCGCGGTGTACAAGACTTGTCAGTGCTTCTGCCGCTCATCGGCGGAGACGAGCTGGAGGACAGTGATTGCACTGTGCATGTCGAGGTCGCAGGGCGATCCATCGATTTGCCGATGCACCCCCGCCGGGCCGTCCGCGAGGCCGTGGCTCACGCCGAGCACGCGATCGCCGAGGCGCAGGAGCCCGGAACGACCGGGCTACCCTCGACTTCGCTCGACAGCGTCGAGCATTTCCGTGAGAGACTCGCCGGCTTCGTCACCCGCGGCGACGGTGATGTCCAAGCCCAGATCGAGGACGCGCGGGAGCTCGATGATTTGGCATCCGCGCTCGAGGCAAAGCGCGACCCATACGCGAGTCGCAAGGGTCCCATGCGGCGGGCATACCGGTCCCCCGCCGACGGCAAACTCTCCGAATTCGCGGTGTATGTTCCGCCCGACTTCGATATGGCCCGGAAGTATCCTCTCATCGTCGCGCTGCATGGAATGAACGGACGGCCCATGGAAATGCTCATGTGGCTCTTCGGACACGACGATCCTGCGCATGACGGGTACTGGGAGGACCGCCACCCGCGCAAGAGCCTCGAACCGCTCGAGGCGATCGTCGTCGCCCCCGACGGACATTCCAACACGATGTATCGAGACCTCGGCGAGGAGGACGTCATGCGCGTCGTCGATTGGGCAACGGCGACGTACCCGATCGATGAAGCACGCATCACAGTCACAGGACCATCGATGGGAGGAATCGGTGCCGCCGCCTGCGCGCTACACCACCCCGACCGATTTGCCGCGGCCGAACCACTCTGCGGCTACCACAGTTTCTTCGTACATGGCGACCTCGGGGTGATGCGGCCATGGGAGCGTCACCTCGCGGAAGTTCGGTCCAACGTGCTGTGGGCCGAGAATGGCCAATACTTGCCGCTCTACATCGTGCACGGCACCAAGGACCTGCCCGAGGAGAACAGCGGCGTTCTCATCGATCGATACGAGGAGCTTCACTACGACGTAAAACACGAGCATCCCGAGCTCGGGCACAACGTCTGGCAGACGACGTACGAGGATCTCAAGGGCGCGCATTGGTTGCTCGAGCACCGCCGGCCCACGCACCCGCGCGCGGTGCGCTTCAAGACCCCGCGCACCCGTTGGGCCGATGATGCGTGGCTTCACGTGCGCGAGCTTGTGGCGAGCGGGACGTGGGGGGAAGTGTTCGCTCGCATCGACAGGGACAACGTCGTTCATGTCGCGACCCACGGGGTGGCTGCGCTGGGGTTGGATCGGGACCGCGTACTGATCGACGACGCGGCGCCCGTCGCGGTCGGGATCGAC
>JALYHX010000565.1 GCA_030776305.1 Myxococcota bacterium | reverse complement strand
CCCGTCCGAACCGCCGTCTGCCATCTTCAGCGTGTTCGGGCCGATGGTCGAGCCCTTTTCATCGTGACTCGTGAACCAGTAGCCGTCTCGACCACCGATTTTGACGAGCTGGTTGTCGCCGTCCTCGAAGTCGTCGATGAGCCCATCGTCGGCGGCACGCGTGGCCCCGTTGCACGCTTTCAAGGCGCCAACGGTATCCGTCGGACCCGTCGGGCACTTGGCCGTCCGTTGAGACCCGTCGATGCAACTCGCCAACCCCAGGCTCGCGAGAAGCGCAATGCCACGAGATCTGTTCATGTGCCGTACCCTCAATAGAAGGCCACCTCGTCAATCCATACGTCGAAACTCACCGTCGCGGTCGGGTCGGCGAGTCTGGAGAACTCGAACTGGATTTTACGCAGCTGATGGATATCCAACGTGTCAGCGCCCACCGCCGGGACCGAGGAGAAGCCGTCACGCTTCGCGGCCGAAAAATCCAACGTACACCTCGTCCATGTCTGCGGGTCGATCATCTGACAGTACGCGCCGTAGTCGTCGCCGTGGCGATCGGTCGCCGTCACGAGCTTCAGATGAATCGTTTGCGGCGCAGCCGCAAAATTGGGCCCACGTGTTCCAGTGATCGTCCCCTTCACCCAATACTGGATACCCGTATAGGGGGTTGCGTCGTAGTTCGTCGCCACACTCATTGCGTCATCGAGAAGGTCGAAACCGATGCCTGCCCCGTAATTGGTGAAGCCACCCGCTCCGAAGGTACGAGCGTGATACGCGCAAACGCTCGTTCCTCCGCAACCACCGATCTCGGCCTTGGCAACGACCGAGACGCCACCGTCGCCGGTCATGTCGTCATAATGGAACCAGGACGCATTGCGGGGCATCGGGATGCTCGTGCTGCAGCTCACCCCGGTCCCCGTCGGTGCCCCGGCGTAGAGAACCGGATTCGGCGCCGTCGTCGTCCGAAACCCACAGGAGTCCGGCATCACCGGGCCAGTGTCCGGTGAACCGCTGCCGGAGGATTCCCCGCTCTCGGAAGAGCCGCTCGATGTTCCGGTGTCGCCACCCCCGGTGATACCGGAGTCGCCGTCGGTCGCGAAGTCCGTGCGCGACCCGGACGTGTCGATGCAGCTTATGGCTGCCACGGCGCTTAAAGCACCCCCGAAGATGCATCCGCCGAGCCTCGCGACACTGCCGGTTCCCATTCTTGCCATCACGCAATCGGTCTATAGCGCGAAGCGGAGGGGAGGAGCGCACTGCAAGCCCCGACCGCCTCTGCCGAGCGCATCGGTTGAATCACCACCACATGCTCGCCGAAAGCGAGAGCATGTCCGTATCCGGAAAGATCCGGACGTCGTCCACCGGCGGCGCGTTTGTGCGCACGGTCGTGAGCGAGCCGTCCATCCAATGCGAGTACTGGAGGACCACCTGGTCGGTGGCGGTCCATCCCGTATGCAGGATGATGCGCGGAGAGAGCACCGCGAACGAGTATCGTGCATTGTCGGCGTTGGGCGTCACCTCGTCGAAGCGGGCGGCCACTGCGAGCCATGGCAGAAGCGCGTACGTCCCTTCCACGCCGAACTTGGCCTTCGTGACGCCGTTTCCATAGACGCCCGCCGTCAACCCCGTGCTGCTGGTGACATGGGTTGCCATCGTAAAGACGCTAATGACGACGTCAGGTCCGTCCGGCCGGAATGTCACCGGGTAGCTCACCAGACGACCGAGACTGAGGTCATACTGGCCGCCAACGGTCGAAAGCGACCCCGTCGCGTCTCCTGCAAGATAATTGTCCGCGAGGCCGGGCCCGCCACGTGTGTTGAGCACGCCGATGATTCGACTCACCGTTCGCGCGTGGCTTGCCTCAGTGTGCGCAAACGCGACGTAAAAGTGACCGAACCGTCCCATCGTGAGACGTAGATCGCTGGCCAGAATCGCGATGTTTCCGTCGGGCGCGAGGGTACCCGTCGCCCGGTCGTCCTGACTCCATGCGCTGATGAAATGGGCGCCCAGGGTGGCCAACGAGCGATATGCGAGCCCAGCGTGCAAATGGTTGACGAAGCTCGTCCCTTCGGCCGGGTTCGCGAAGTCATTCCAGACGTCCGGCGTGATGTTCGCGCCGGCCTTGTTGGTCTGACCTTGGATGCCCTGCTCCAGGAGTAGCGTGAAGTCGTGTAGGGCCACTCGCGCGCTGACCTGCTCCCCTGCCCCATTGATGCGCGCGATGAGCGGCGTACCGTAGCGCCCTTCATCGTATTCGCCGGGCGAGCCATAGCGGCTCGTGAACGCGCCGACGAGCACGCGAAGCCGCACCCTTTGGGCCAAATCAGGGAGGACGCTCACGAACGCGTCGCTGATCCCGAGTTGCGACGCAGGCTCCAGAAACGACTCGGACACATTGGTCTGGCGAGCCAAGATGCTCAAATTGGCGGCCACGACGCCGTTGCCCTCGGAGAGGTTGAGCTGCGCGTAGGTTGTCGGCACGACTCCCGTATGTGAAAACGTTTCGAGATCGTCGGGCACGACGGGTGGTGCGTGAAGCACAGTCTTGCTCTGCCCGGGCTGGATGGCAGGCGCGACCTGATCGGGCCGCGCGTGGCGCGCGTTGATTCCAGCGTTCAGGGGAGCCGTCAAGAGGCCGTGGAAGTCGAACCGCCACTCGCCCGCATTGAACGCTTTTTGACCGAAGGAGGGCGCCGTCCCGCCGGGGAGCGCAGCGACCTGGGGGGTCGCCGGGTCCAGGCCGAGGGACTCCGTTGCGGTGCCGTTGTCGGGGTCGTCGGCCCGAGCGCCCTGCGCGACGACAAGGATGCCCATGAGAACGGCGAGGCTCACGCTCGACCGACACGGCGGGGAAAGACGCAACGAGGAAATGCGACTCCGTGAGCGCGTCACGATCGACTCCGCATGCCTGGCGCCATGGGTGTTGTCACCACCAGATTTGAGCGTTGAGGGCAACGAGCTGATCGTCGAGCCGATCGCCGGGTGTGATCGAGCTGGCTTCCGGATGAGTATGGGGCCCGTAAAACCAACGGGCGTAGAGCAACGTGATCGTTTCGCGACTGGTCCAATCGGTCTTGAAAACGAAACGCGGGGCGATCACATGGAACGTCTCCTGCGCGTCCTTGGAGTTCGGGACGACGCGGTCGGCGCGGAGTCCAACTCCCATGAACGGGAGGAATGTATAGAGAAGATCAGCGC
>JALYHX010000564.1 GCA_030776305.1 Myxococcota bacterium | reverse complement strand
CGCAAACGACCAACGCGGGGCCGTCGTCCGTCATGGACCCGACGCAACATCTAACCGATGAGCAAAAGCAGAAGCTGCTCGATGCCGACAAGAAGGTGAAGCCGCACCAGAAGAGCCATGGGGCTGGCGGCGGTGGGAGCGTTTCGTCCGGCCCATCGAGGAGCAGCAGCAAGTCGACGACCTTCACGACCACGGGTAGCAAGTACGATCCGCTCAACAGCAGCCTGTAGCTGCGGCACCCGGCGGCCCGCCCGAGCCCCGGGTAGGCCGACGCGACGCAAAAGGTGCTGAGGCAAGAGGTTCTGGGTACGTCTCTCGCCGCATCGTCGGCGTGACCCCCGTGAACCGTCGCAAGGCGTCCGTGTTATGAACGGCCGCGCCTTGCACTCGCCCTACACAATCGACCCATCGACTTCATTTCTTGCGGCGCAATCGTGCGCCGCATTGATGTTGACGGCGCTCGTGCTCTTCTGGCGCTCGCGATCGTGGGCGGCTCGAGGGGTCATGCTCTTCGGCGTGTGGCTGGCCGCAATTGCCAACACCATCGGCCCCGTGCAGACGGCGCTCGCCTACACGCCTGGCCCGGAGGCGACGCTACATCTCCTCGCTACGGCAGCGGCATGCGGCACGGTGGCTGCCATCCTCGCGCTTCGCCCCGTTGTGGCGGTGGCCGGCGCCATCGGCGAACTCGCACTCTGGCTACTCTGCCGATACATCACGGATTCCGAGTGGGAGCTGGCGGCGCTGCACCTTGCCTGGCTCGGGCTACTCGTAGGCCTCCTGCTGCGCTCGGACGAACCGATGCCGATCCCGGCCACCCACGAGCCCTCGGAGCCCTCGTATCTCGTTCGCGATGCGCTGGTCTTCGCGATCGCCACGACGCTGGCGGCGATTGTATGCCTCGTCGTCATGCGCAGACGCGACGGCAGCGCGGACGAGTGGGCGTACACGTACCAGGCCGCGGTCTTCGCCAAAGGTCACGTGTACGCAACGTCACCGCGCTGCCAGTCCTATCTACAGAACTTCTACGTATTCGAAAGCTCAGGGCGACTCTTTTCGCAATACACGCCAGGCTGGCCACTCTTCATGGCACCGTTCGTCTTTACCGGGGTGACATGGCTGTCGGGCCCGTTCTCGATGGGATTGATGGCGCTCGGCGTGGCACGGCTCGGGCGCAGCGCGGTTCGCGGAATGGCCAACGGGGGAGAACAGCTGTCACCGGGTGCGATAGCGTCCGCTGGGACATGGAGTGCCGTTCTGGCCACGCTCGGCACGACGATCTTGATCAACGGCGCATCTCGGTATCCGCACGTCTATTCAATCGCTCTTTACGCCTGGTCATTGGAAGCGCTCGCGATGGTTTCGGCGCCGGGTCTCGCGCGAACGCGCCAATACCGATGGGGGTTCACCCTCGGATGCGTCTCGGCGTTCATCCTCGCGACGCGCCCCGCCGACGGTGCACTGCTCGGGATCGGGTTGGCAATCGCCTTCCTTTATGCCTCGGCGCGCGGGCGCGTGGCGTGGCGTTCTCTCGCGACGGCGACGATCGCCTTCGTGGCATGCTCGAGTATCGTCCTCATCATCTTGCGCCTTCAGCTCGGCAAATGGTTCGCGACCGGTTATTCGCTTCTGCCCGTCATTCACCCTTGGGCAGCCATCAAGTACAGCATGCCGGCGCCAAACCAGTGGAAGTACGCGCTGCCGCTGGCCAGCGGTGCATACTGCTGGTGGCCGTGCTCGCTTCCATTCGGCCTTGCCGGGCTCGCGATGCTGCGCGGGCGATCGCTCGTCCTGGCAACGGCGATGGCCATCGGTTGTGCGGCATTCATCGCGTACACAGAGGCGCTCGATTACGGACGCGGATTCGATTGGGGGTACGGTCCTCGGTACATGATGCCGCTCATCATCCCCATGGCCGTTGGCGGCGGAGTCGCTCTCGCGCCGCTCGCCGGCGCCTCGATGCGACGCACACTGGCGGGGCGAATCGCGCTCGCGCGCGGGGGTCCGATGGCGCTGGCGGCGTTCGCAATCGTCAGCGGATGGACACGCATCGCGCCACTCGTCTGGCCCACGGTCGTGGATCACACTCGCCGCCATGCGGGACTCGCAACTGCGATCGCCGACGCGCACCTGAACAATGCAATCGTCCTCGCCAAGCCGGGAACGACCGGTTTCGATCCACTCGACTTGACGACCAATCTGCCGATTGACCTTTATCCGAAGCAGGACGTCATCATCGCCATCGAACGGTCGTCTGATGCGGCGGTGTGCCTACGGGGTGCCTTCCCGGAACGCAAGCTCTTCACCGCCTCGGGCACCGACCCCGTCCAACTTGCTCCCCTTTGAGTAGACGCTAGAAGCTGCATGCTGCGCATCTTTCTCGTCGTCCCTTGCTACAACGAAGCGGAGCGCCTGGATCTTCAAGCGTTCCGAAACGCGCGGTTGAAGCGGCACCGGCTCGAATTCGTTTTCGTGGACGACGGCAGCAAAGACGGTACTCGTGGCATTCTCGACGGGCTTTGGCGCGAACGCCCAGAAGAGGTCCACGTCATCGCGCACGATCAGAACCAGGGCAAGGCCGAGGCAGTCCGCCGCGGCGTGATGAATGCGCTGTCCCACTCGCCCGACGCCATCGGCTTTTGGGACGCCGATCTGGCGACTCCACTATCGGAGCTTGCTTCATTCGTCGACATCCTCGACTCGCATCCCGCGACGGACATGGTCTTTGGCTCGCGGGTGAAGCTGATGGGCCGGACCATCCACCGCCGGCCGTGGCGCCACTACGTTGGAAGAGTGTTCGCGACGGCCGCCTCGATCGCCATCGGCCTGCCTGTCTACGACACGCAATGCGGTGCGAAGCTGTTTCGCGCCACCCCCCTGCTGGGAACCGTGTTCGAGCAACCCTTCGCGACGCGCTGGATTTTCGATGTGGAGATCCTCGCGCGATTCATGGCGCTCGACCCACGCGGCGCCGATCACGTGGCTCGTTCGCTTTACGAGTTGCCGCTTCGTACATGGACCGATGTCCGCGGATCGAAGCTCAAGGCCGTCGACTTCGCCAAGGCAGCGATCGACCTCGCGGTCATCCGTGCGAAATACCCTCGGCGGGTGCGTCAATCCGGATCGCGCTCGTAGACCGACCAGTGTTGGCCGCGCCACGCGAGGTGGAAGGTCCCGGGAGGCGGAGAGAATCCAGGACCCCTCGTCAACACGTAATCGTAGTAAGGATACAGTTCCTGGATTGGCACGGCCTCCGGAGCCCATTCCCAGCGGAGCCTGGGGCGGGTACCGGGCGGCGGATAGTGTCCAGGCTGGAAGCGAACGGGCCAATACAGCGCACCGGAGTTCGAGAACTGGACGATCCCGCCTTTGCGTGCCTGGTAGTAAGATCCGAAATGCAAGAATGGAACGTCGTTCGCGATGGACGACCCCTTGTCGTAAATCAACGCCGCGACGTGTTTGCGAGGTTCCATCGCGGCGAGTGCATCATCAAAGTCACCCACCTCCGTCAGCTGAAACTGGATGAAGTGTCTGCACGTGTTCACCGTCGAAGAAACGGCGAGGGCCAAAGCGAAGGTCGTAACGCCGATCCCTCGCGCACCGCGCGGCATCCGCATGAGAGGAATCACACTCATCATTCCAGGAACCGGGAAACGCTCCGAGAAGAGCCATACGTCCCCGAGCATGCTTCCGGTCGCAAAATACAGGACGACGCATGCGATCGGAATGAGCACGAGCGCACGCGCGACATGCTTGCCCGGGTCTCGATCTCCTTGCGCGAGCCCCACGGCAAGAAGCCCGATGACAATCAGAGCAATGAAGTGCCATTCGTCGGTGGTGTCGTGGAAAACGTCGATCGACCACTGGGGGACGCGCGCCATTGCTTCGACGAACGCCGGATGATGAAAGGCACCTTCGAGCGCGCCCGCTGATTCCTTGCCTTGGGGCGAAAGGATGATCCACCAGGCCACCGCGACGAGAGATGGCACCACCGACAGCGCAGCGGAGAGCCACCTGCGCGGCCGCGTCCATGGAAAGATGCCTACGAAGCCAATGCCGAAGAGGGCGTAAGGAACGACATGCGCATAAAAAAGCGCCACCGCCAGGGCGGCGAGGACGGCGCCGCGCCAGCCCGTGGGTCGTTCGACATGCCGTACGGCCGCGGTGAGCGCGAGGAACATCAGGGGAATGCCGCATACGAACGGCAAGAGGCCGTACAGAAACATGACGTTTACGAGCAAGGGCACGACGAAAATGCTGAGCCGCTCGTCCTTGCCGATCGCTGCGAGGAGGGCACGCAATGCCAGCACGGTACCGCCCAAGTAGAGACTCATCAGGACGACACCGGCATTGGCGACGCCCACCACGTAAGCGACGGCAGAGCCAACGGCGTAGTAAAGCGCGTACTGAGTACCCCCGAGGTTCAGAAAAAAATCGTTCGTGAAGCCGTAGGCGGGATCGCTGTAGCTGTGCACAACCCGCAACGTCGCAACGTGAAACGGTAGGTCCTGAAGGGGCGGATACCGAACGATCCACGCGGGCGCGGAGGCAACGACGGCGACCGCCAAGTAAAACCATGTCTGTGGCCGCACGCGGACGATTGGCAGTCGCACGGCGCGAACTTACACGATGCACTGGCCGTGACGAGGCGGAAAGCCGCGTGTAAGCTCCGCGCGCCTTGAGCGGCGACCCGATCAAGAATTCGCATGCATGGCGAAGGTGGGCATTCGCGGCAGTCCCGGCCGTCGGCTTGCTTGAGCTCGGGGCGCACGCGGTGCAAACGCAATCCGTGGTATCGAAGTCCGACTGGGCGGCCGCGCGCGACTACGTCGCGTTGCAAGTGAAGCCCGATGACCTCATCGCCTTCGTGCCGCGCTGGGCGGATCCCATCGGACGAGAACGCTTCGGCTTCGAACTGGCGACGTTCGAGAGAGAAGCGCGCGCGGACGAGTCGCGATTCCCACGTGCATTCGAAGTGTCGATTCGGGGAGCACACTTGGCCGAATTGCACGGATGGCGGCGCGTGGGCGATCGACGCTTCGGCGCCGTCACCGTCACGACGTTCGAAAACCCGGCGCCTGCGAGGGTACTCGAAGACCTCGTGTCGATGGTCGGCGCGCAGCGGATGCGTGTATCCCAAGGGGACCGCGACTGCGCGTTCGTGCACACGTCTCCGCAAAGCGGCGGGCTCGGCTTTGGACCGGCGGTGCCTGGCGACCGCTTCGCATGCCCGAGCGGGGGTTTCGTCGGCGCGAGCGTCGTCGCCGATCTCGATTACCTGCCGCACCGCTGCATCTACGCCCCGCCGGCAGGGGTCGGCGCACTGCGCCTGCACTTTCTCGACGTCTTGTTCGGTACCGCCCTGGACGGCCACCACGCGCTGTACGTCGAGGCGGAACGGAGCCGTCAAGGAGCCCCGGTGACAATCACATTCTCGGTGGGCGACGCCGTCCTTGGAAGTGTCGTCCACCGCGATGGCGAAGGATGGAAGCCGTTCGAGCTCGACACGACGGAACTGCTCGGAAAGCGAGCAGACCTCGTCGCAGACATCGCGTCGGGCGGAGAGCGGCGGATGTATTGCTTCGAGGCAACCACACGGTGAACGTCCCCTCGCATCTCCGCGAAATGAGCCCGCTGCAGCGAGCGCGCCGACGCGCCGTCGTCGCGTTTGCGGCGTGCCTCAAGCGCGCGGTCGTCGATACGCGCATCGGATGGCGTGACCATGTCATCGGCGCCGCGCTAGCCCTCGCGTATGTCACGTGGCTGGTCGCCACGGCGCGGGGGGTTGGATTCCCACGCGACGAGGGGACGTACTTCCATGCCGCGAGCCAGTACGCCGCATGGTGGCGGATGTTGTTCGAGCGCCCGAGCGACGCGCTCCAGGCAGGCACGATCGACTCGGCGTGGTCGTTCAATCACGAGCATCCGGCGCTGATGAAGACACTGTTTGGACTCTCGGAGTATTTCCTGCACGAGAAATGGCCCATCTTCGCTGATGCCAGTACGGCGTACCGCTTGCCGGGGATGGCGACCGCGGGGATCGCCGTCTGGACGACCTATCTCTTTGGCGCGCGCGCTTGGAGCCGCCGCGCGGGGTTCGTCGCGGCGGCGGTCTTCGCCCTAATGCCGCGCGTCTTCTTCCATGCCCATCTGGCGTGCTTCGACGTGCCGATCACCTCCATGTGGATCCTGTGCGTCTACGTCCACTGGCGTGCCACCGAACGACGGGGCACCGGCTGGACGCTGGCCGTCGGTGTCGTGTTCGGGATGGCGCTGGAGACCAAGCACAATGCCTGGATGCTGCCGCTCGTCCTCGTCCCACACGCACTCTTCGTCCACCGACGCGCGATCCTGCGCGGGCTCTCGGTGGGTCGCTTGTCAATGCCCACCAGCATCCTGTCGATGGCCATCGTTGGCCCAATCGTCTTCTACGCGCTTTGGCCGTACCTCTGGCGCGACACACTCGCTCGAGCGCAGGGGTACGTCGAGTTTCATCTGAATCACGAGTATTACAACATCGAGTTTCTGGGCAAAAACTACTTCGGTCCTCCGTCGCCGAAGAGCTACTTGCCCGTCATGGTCCTTGCGACTGTGCCGACGGTGACGCTCGTCCTCTTTGGCGTGGGAGCTGTGGATCGCGCGATCGATGGCATGCGCCGGCTGAGGGCCTGGGTACGAGGCACGTTCAAGCGCAGCGACGTTTTGCAAGAACGAGCGTATCGCCGCGACGCTCGGGAGACCGACCTTCTGCTCGCTCTGGCCCTCATCGTGCCCATCAGCTTCTTTTTCTTGCCTGCTACACCGATCTTCGGGGGCACCAAACACTGGATGACGGCGTATCCGGTTCTGGCACTCTTCGCGGGGCGCGGATTCGACATCGTCGCCTCGAGGATGCGGTCGGTGTTTCCGGCGCTAGATGGCCGCCGATGGCTGGCGGCGCAGATGGCGCTGGGGACGTGTGTCGTCATCGCGCCCCTGGCCATCACAGCGCACGCCTTTCCGTTCGGCCTCTCCTCGTACGTACCGCTCGTCGGAGGAACGGCGGGCGGGGCAGACCTTGGCCTCAATCGTCAGTTTTGGGGGTTCACGTCGCAGAACGCCGCGGAGGAATATCTCAACAAGGAGGCGCCGTCCGGTGCGTCGATCTTCATTCACGATACGACGTGGGATGCCTGGGCGCGGATGCAGCAGGAGGGGCGCGTGCGCGCCGATTTCCGTGCCGCGGGTGCGCCAAGCGAAGCGAACCTCGCGCTTCTGCAGCACGAGCTCCACATGAGCGAGGTCGACTACTCGATCTGGGTCGCGTTCGGGACCGACGCCCCGCTGCACATCGTCGAGCACGACGGGGTACCGATCGTCAGCATCTACCGACGCCCGTAGGAAATCCTCGCGTGGCGGAACCCGTAGAAGCCATACACGAGGAGCCCCGTCGCGAGCCATCCGACGAACCGCGCCCATGAAGACGGTGGCAGATACGCCACGAGGAGCAGCGACGACACGACGCCGAGCGTCGGAATGAGCACCGGACCGAAAGGCACGCGGAACGGGCGCAGTCGCTCCGGCTCTCGAAAGCGCATCACCATGATGCCAATGCAGACAAGAACGAACGCGAAGAGGGTCCCGACGTTCGTCAGGTCGACCATCTCGTCAAGACTCGCGAATGCGCTGGCCACGCCGACGAGAACGCCGGTCAGAAGCGTCGACACGTGCGGTGTCCCGTAGCGGGGATGCACCCGGGCGAACACCGCTGGCAGCAAGCCGTCCCGACCCATCGCCATCAAGATGCGCGGCTGACCGAGCTGGAAAACCAGGAGCACCGCGGTCTGCGCAATGACGGACCCCAGCGCCACGACGCCGACCATCCAGGGCGGCATCCTTGCGTACTTCATCGCCACGGCGAGAGCTTCGGCGCGCTGGACGTCATCGAGCTTCACGAGCTCCGGATAGGGCACGAGACCAGAAAAGACCGCAGCTACGATCACGTATACAATCGTGCACGCAACAAGCGACCCGATGATTCCGATCGGCATGTCGCGCCCCGGGTTCTTGCACTCCTCGGCGCACGTCGAGACCGCGTCGAAGCCGATGTACGCGAAGAAGATGACCGCGGCGCCGGCGCCGATTCCGCCAAAGCCATTCGGGGCGAAAGGGTGCCAATTTTCGGGACGCACGAACGCGACGCTCACGACCACGAAGAACGCGAGAATGACGATCTTGACGCCGACCATCACCGCGTTGAATCGCGCGGACGCCTTGATCCCCACGATGAGGACGATCGTCACGAGCGCGACGATTGCCATTGCGAGGGCGTTGAACACGATGGGGACGCCGAACAAATGCGGCGCGTGCGCCAGCAGCTCCGGCATCCTGGATGCCGTCCGGTAGTCGACCGCCAACCACCGCGGCACGTGCAGACCCACGCTCTCGAGGAGCGCATTCGTATAGCTCGCCCACGAGATGGCTACCGCCGTATTGCCAATCGCGTATTCGAGCAGAAGATCCCACCCGATGATCCACGCCACGAGCTCGCCAAGCGTGGCGTAGGCGTATGTGTACGCGCTGCCGGCTACCGGCACCATTGACGCAAACTCCGCGTAACACAGGGCCGTGAAGCTGCAGACCAGAGCGGTCAGCACGAACGAGACCATCAACGCTGGGCCAGCACCGGGTCGGTTCGAGTCTCCGGCGGAGGCGCTGCCAATCGTGGCGAAGATGCCGGTGCCGATGACCGCGCCGACGCCTAACGCCACCAGACTCCATGGCCCCAAGACCTTCTTGAGCGACCTGCCGCTGCGGGCAGCTTCCCCGAGGATGGCGTCGATGCCTTTGGTGCGAAGAAGCTGGAGGCCCACGGTCGGCGGGCACGGTACAACGGCAGGCGCGGCCCTGCGATCACGGGCGGACGCTTTTTGGAACAGCCTGATAGAGATTGCCGCTCTCGATGCCCCGTCTGTATCCGCCGCGCAATCCGATTACGATTCGCTACGATGGCAAGCCCGTCGTAGCCCAACGGGATGAGCCGGCCGTTGTCGCACTCGTCGCGGCGGGACACCTGGCGCTCGCCCGCAGCCCGAAGTTCCATCGGCCTCGCGGTCCGTCGTGTTTGAGGGCGGCATGCGACGGGTGCCTGGCACGCGTGGACGAACTGCCGAATGTGATGACCTGTCGGACGCCTGTCGCAGACGGCATCCGCATCGAGTCACAGAACGTGGTTGGCCCCGGACGCACCGACGTATTGCGCGCCGCCGACTGGTTCTTCCCGGAAGGCATGAACCACCACGAGCTCCTCGCCAGCGTCCCCGGGGCACCACGCATCCTGCAGTCGCTCGCCCGACGCGTTGGCGGGCTGGGCACGTTACCGAAACAGGACGTAAGCCCGGCGGCCACCGCGACTCGCCGCGTGGTCGACGCCCTGGTCGTGGGCGCGGGACCATCGGGGATGGCGACGGCGCTCGAGCTCGCGAAGCGTGGGCGTCGCGTCGAGGTGATCGACGAGGACCTGTCCTGGGGGGGCAGCACTCGCGCGTTTCTGGCCTCGCCGCCGAGCCCGTGGCAGTGCCTCTCGACCGCGTTTGGCCGGGCTGTCACGAGATCGGACGTCTCGATGAGACCGCGGACGATGGTGGTAGGGGTTTATGGTGACGACGTGCTCGTGGCGAGCGGTGGCGCGGTCGAGGTCGTGACGGCGCGCACTCTCGTCCTCGCGCCGGGGGCCCACGACGGCACGCTGCCGTTCGAGGGGAACGACGTGCCAGGGGTGATGAGCGCGCGCGCGGGCGCCTTCTTTTTGTCCCATGGCGTCGTCGCGGGACGACGTACGGTCATCGTAGTGACTGAGGGAGGTGGCCCCTTCGGCGAGGAGTACGCACACGCTGTCCCGAGCGCCGTCGTCGTCCGAGGAACGCCCGTGCGCGTGCATGGCGGCGCGCGTGTCCGAGAGGTCATCATCGCCACCGTCGGCGGCGAGCGCCAATTCGAATGTGATGTGCTCCTCGTGGACGCGCCTCGATCTCCCGCGTACGAGGTCTGCGTCCAGGCGGGCGCAGAGCTCGTGCGCGAGGCGAGGGGCTTTCTCGTGAAAGCCCCCGGCGGCAGAATTCGTGACGGCGTCTTTGCGGTCGGAGAAGCGGTGGGAACGAAGCTCCAGTTCGACGCCGTTGAACACGAGGCCATGGCTGTGTCGAGGAGCGCCTTGTCCTGAGCGGACGACAAACCATGACTACCCTTGCCGAGGGGCCTGTTCAGTCTTCGATCAGCGCCCCGAACATCACGACTCCGCCGATGATGGCAACCCCATCGAAGACCCCCACGAGGACCAGCCAATCACGCACCTCTGCGATGTCGACGGCTTGCCCTGTAGTGGCAGCGTAAAAGATCTCCCTTGTCGCACCAATGCTTGAGAGAAGCGCCGGCGACAAAAGCGGGAAAAGGACCGAAGCGAGGAGAAGCTCGCGCGCACGTGTTCGCACCGTCATCGCCCCAAAAAGGGTCCCCGTGGCTGCCACCCCGATCGTTCCGAGCAGCATGACGAGCACCAGCGGTGCGAGAATCCGCAGCAGGTCGATGTGAAAGAGGAGTGCGACGAGGGGCACGATGACGACCTCCACCGCCAGAACGAATCCGAGCACCCCCGCAGCCTTGCCGCACCAGATCGCCGCGCGGGGCACGGGCGATACCAAAAGACCTACAAGCGCCGACTCCTCGCGTTCAACCTGCCAGCTCCTGCCGAGCGCGAGAATGGAAGAGAAGGCGATGGCGAGCCAGAGGGCCCCGGGGGCGACCAGTGTGATCGTCTCCGGACCGGTCGTGAACGCCCAACTGGCCATGATGGCCACGAGCGCCGCGAAGAAGCCTGCAGTCGTGACAATTTCACGCGTGGCGAGCTCGATGGCGAAATCCTTGGAGAGGACCGCCAGGGTCGCTCGACTGAAGGAGAGGAACGCGGTCACCACGGGACCGGCGGCGGGGGTCAGACGAGGATCAGACAAGGATCAGACAACGGGTGGGCGAACGGGACGGACGGCGCTCATGGGCAGACTGGCAACGAGGAGTGAATAGGCTCTTGACCCCGATCGCCGCGACGGTAGATTCGCAAGAGAAGCGCATGTTGTCACTTTCGTCACGTGCGCTTCGCCGGATGACACGTTCGCGGGCCCGCCGCGGCGTGGTCAACACCTGAAGGACGATTCGAAGCTCATGACGGTCGACGCACCGCCAAGTCAATCTTCGCCGCAAGAAGCGCCCGATCGGAGGCCGCCACCAAGACGCGCGCGAGCGAACAAGCGCATCGCCGTCCTCTACAACGTAGATTACGAGGACCATTGCCCCGAGGTCGACCCCGGGTGGGCCGCCCGCGCCGAGGTGCGGCAGGTAGCCGCTGGCGTTGCTGCGGCGCTCGACGCAGCGGGCTGCGACACCCATCTGATCTCGGTCGACGGAGACTTGGCGAGCCTGCGGGCCTCCCTGGCCGAGATTGAGCCTGACTGCGCGTTCAATCTGTGCGAGTCTCTTGCCGGCGACGCGCGCCTCGAGAGCGCCGTACCGGTGGTGCTCGAGCTCCTGGGGATCCCGTTCACCGGCTCTCCTCCGGAGGTGCTGAGCTTTGCGCTCCGGAAGGACCGGGTGAAACGGCGGCTCGAAGCCGCGGGGATCCCGACTCCCCCCGGGCGCGTCCTGACGGGTGCCGGCGAAGTGTGCGACCTTCCGTTCCCGCTCATCGTGAAGCCGGTGCGTGAAGACGGATCGGTTGGGATCTCACGCACCAGTGTCGTACGGAGCCCCTCGGAGCTCGCTCGAGCCGTCGAAGCGGTCGTGACGTCGCTTCGCCAACCTTGCTTGGTCGAGCAGTTCATCGATGGGCGGGAGTTCAACGTGGCCATGCTTGGCCACCCCACCCCCCGGGTGCTGCCGCTGAGCGAAATCGTCTTCGATGGACTGCCGGTTGGGGCACCCCACATCGTGTCCTACGAAGCGAAGTGGTCGGGCGGTTCCGTCGACGACCTCGGAACGGTGCCGGTCCTCCACCCTGCCCTGCCGAACAGTGTCGCGGCCCGCGTGAGGCGAGCCGCCGCAGAGGCGTTCCGCGCGGTGGGGGTGCGCGACTACGGTCGAGTCGATGTACGCCTCGCTGCGACGGGCATACCGTACGTCATCGACGTCAATCCGAACTGCGACCTTTCCCCGAACGCCGGTATCTCGCATGCCGCTGCCGCGGTGGGAATCGACTACGGTTCGTTCGTTAGGCTGCTGGTGCGTTACGCACTTCGCCGGCGGCGAGCTTCGAGTACGACGGAGAAACCTGCGGCCGTTCGATCGGGCTCAGAGCGGCCGCTATAATCGCCTCGTATGAACCTCGAGGACTTTCTATCCGGGGGTGTTGTCCAGGGAGCGGTCAGGGCAGGACGGGGCCGGCGGTCTCCGTTTCTTCAGCGCGCACTCTCAGCTTCTGCGCGGCGAGGACTCGCTGCTCGGGGGTCAGAAC
>JALYHX010000563.1 GCA_030776305.1 Myxococcota bacterium | reverse complement strand
GCCAGCAGCATTGCGCGGGTCTCGGCCAGCCGTGCCCGCATTCCCTCCGGGGTTACGGCGCTCGCAAGCCGCGCTCGCGCCTGAGGACCTGCATATGCCCAGGCAAGGGTCGGATCGGGGGGCCGCGCCGGGGTCGGCGCCCGATCGACGATACGCGAGACAGATCGTGCTCCTCGTAGCGAATCCGCAATGACACCGGCCGCGGCTTCGACGTCGTCGGATCGCTGGCCACGGATGAGGATCACCGCGGGGTCACGCACGCCGAAGGCGCGTGTCCAGCGCGTGAGCGCTCCTGCGTCCCCCGACTCGGGAAGCAACGTAGAGAGATCGCCCGACATGCGCAATTTGGCTACCGTCAGCCACGCAGACGCGACGGTGACAATGACGAGAGCGACGCGCATCGCGCGCGCAGAACTGACGGTGGCGCCCATGGGGCGGACTAACCGGACTCGCCAGCGTGGGTCGCCGAGTCCATGATCTCTGGCTCTTGTTTGAGTTTGACACGGACGCGCGTGACGCGGCGCCGGCTGATCGCCGTCACCTCAGCGGTCGCCCCGCGCGCCAATTCGACTTTGTCGCCTGCCCGCGGAAGGCGGCCCAGGAGCTCGACCACGAAAGCGCCCACCGGCTCGCCAAGCTCGGCGTCCGGTATCTGGACGCCGATTGTACGGAGCTCCTCCATGGTCGCACGGCCGTCGACCTCCCAAACGCCTTCTGTGCCAGGGACCTTGAGGACCTTCTGCGGCTCCTCGTCGAATTCGTCGCGTATCTCTCCCACGATCTCTTCGAGCAGGTCCTCCATCGTGAGGATGCCGCTCGTGCCTCCGTACTCGTCGACGACGACCGCGATCGGAACCTGCTTTCGCTGCATTTCCCTCAACACGTCGACGCCGCTCTGCACCTCGGGGACGAAGAGGATGTCGCGGCGCAGCTGCGCCATGTCGGAGAGCTTGTCGGCGGCGGGGTGCAGCAGAAAATCCTTCGCATACAGGTAGCCGGCGACGTCGTCCAGCGAGCGGCCGTTCGTTAAGACGATGCGCGAGAACTGGTGAGTTCGCACGAAATCGTGAGCATCCTGGCCACTCGTCTGCAGCGGCAGCGATACCACGTCGACCCGCGGCACCATCGAATGGCGGGCCGCACGCTGCGAGAAGCGCATGACGCGCTCGAAAAGCTCCGCGGTCGACTTGCCATGCGGAGATCGCACGGCGGTGGCGGCGAGAATGGCAAGGATTTCGTCTTGACTGAAGCGCCCTTCGACGCTCGTCGCATCGGCCGACATTCCCATCGCTCGCAGAACGAGGCGCGACGCTCGCTCGAGGAGCCACAAGAACGGCAGGAAGGTGACGTAGATCAAGCGCAGTGGAATGGCTGACGCCATCGCCGTCGCCTCCGAGCGCTGGATTGCGATGAGCTTCGGCACGAGCTCGCCGAGCAAGACGTGACCGAACGTGAGGATGCCGAACGCGACGACGTCGATGGCAAGGTGCAGCGTGCGCGTGGCGGGCGCGCCCGTCAGCGAGACGCCCAGGCGATCGAGCATCGTCGAGAGCGCCGGCTCGCCGATCCATCCCAAGCCCAGGCTGGCGAGCGTGATTCCAAACTGCGTGACCGAGAGGTATCGATCGAGCCGGCCCACGATCGTAATGGCAACCATCGCCTTCTTGTCGCCGCTGCGCGCCCGGGCTCGGAGCTGCGTCGCTCGGACCTTGACGACGGCAAACTCGGCGGCGACGAAGAATCCGTTGAGGGCGATACAGAAAACGGCGACAAAGAGGCCCCACACGGCAGACCCATACGTACCACGGGCCCGTCGAGACCTGGGATAGCTTGGGCCCAGAGGAAATGACCGACCACGACGTCCTCGTGTTCTTGCTTGCGCTCGCAACACTGCTCGCGGCGGCGCGCATGTTGGGTGAGCTCGCTCGCGCGTTGCAAATGCCTCTCGTCGTCGGCGAGATGGCGGCGGGCATCCTCCTCGGTCCCAGCGTCCTCGGACGGCTGGCGCCCAGGGCGCAAGGATGGCTGTTCCCACTGGGGCCGCCCCAGTCGATGATTGGTGGCTACGCGACCGTCGCGGTCGTGCTTCTGCTGGTCGTTGTCGGGATCGAGGTCGACCTCGGCGTCGTGCGGCGTCGGGGCCGAACCGCGCTGGCCACGGGACTACTCGGTGTCGCGCTGCCGATGGCGAGCGGGATCGCTCTTGGCCTGTTGTTGCCGGACTCGCAACTCGTCGACCCCGCACGCCGGATGACACTCGCCCTGCTGCTCGGCGTCGCGCTCAGCATCTCGGCGCTCCCGGTGATCGCGAAGACGTTGCTCGATCTCGGCCTTTTCAAGTCGGACATCGGCCTGCTCGTCATGGCCGCGGCGATGATCGATGATCTCATTGGCTGGTTGGCCTTGTCGCTCCTTCTCGGTCCCGTGCGAGGAGCCACGGTCGACATCGCGTCGTTCGCCCGGACCGTCGTGCTCGGCGCGATCTTCGCGGGCGTGATGCTGGTGGGCGGGCGGCGCTTCATCGATGCGCTCCTCGGGCGGCTTGCTCGTGACACGGCCGCCCCTGGCCGCGTCCTCTCGCTGATCATCGTCCTGGCGCTGCTTGGCGCGACGGCGACGCACGCCATCGGGCTGCACGCGGTCTTCGGCGGATTCATCGTCGGACTGACCATCGGCCGCTCGACAGGCATGAACGCGCGAACGCGCACGGTGATCGAGGACTTCGTCACCAACGTTTTCGCTCCGGTGTTTTTCGCGTCGATCGGCCTGCGGATCGACTTCGTCAGCGCGTTCGACCCGAGCTTGTGTCTCCTCGTGTTCGTGGTGGCGACGGTGCCCAAACTCATCGGTTGCACGCTCGGGTCGCGCCTTGGCACCGGCCCGACAGGCGGCCGACTGGGGTGGCGTGAGGCTACCGCCGTCGGCTTCGCGATGAACGCGCGCGGCGCGATGGGCATCATCTTGGCTGCGATCGCGCGCGAGGCTGGACTGCTGAGGGATCAAATGTTCGTCGCGCTCGTGACGATGGCGCTTGCGACCTCGCTCATGAGTGGGCCGGCGATGAAGTGGCTGCTGTACCGCGATGAGCCGGAGGAAGACGTCGTCACGCTTCTGCGACGTGGTGCGTTCGTCAGCGAGTTGCATGCGCGCACCCCGCGCGAGGCAATCGGTGAGCTCGTACGCGCGTTCGGGTCATTGCTCACCGGCAGAAAAAGGCTCGCGCGGGACGCGGTGCTCGAGCGCGAGCTCGTCGCGGCGACGGGGCTCGGGGACGAGGTTGCCATTCCGCACGCAGCCGTCGAAGGACTCGAGCGGCCGATGCTCGCCCTTGGCCGAGCGCCCGGCGGCATCGACTTCGACGCGCCGGACGGACGGCCCGCGCGCGTCGTGTTCTTGCTGCTCATTCCCCCTCACGCATACGACGAGGAGGTTCGCATCCTCGCGTCGATCGCGCGTTCGACGTACGGCGCTCGCGCGCGAGAGGAGCTGGCGGCTGCGAATGGGGTCGACGAAGTGACGCGAGTACTGGCGCAGAGCGCAAAGCGGACCCGCGAGTCCATGCGGCCGAAGAAGAAGCCGGTGTCCGAGGAGGAGCGCGGCTAGAGGACTCGCGGAAGACCTGTCACAAAGTAGAGAGCGTGGGGGTCCGAGTGTCATGTGTGCAGCGTTTCTCGCCGTCAAGCCTCGCTCGTCGTCTTGCGAGCACTCGCTCGGATGCTAGGGTTCCCCATTCAAACAGCATTCGGAGGAGGCTTCGAGGAGCGTTGGCGCACGGAGCTACATGACGCTCTCAGACGAAGGCCGGATCGGGTCCTACGAGATTCTTCGGCTGCTCGGACGCGGTGAGACAGCCGCAGTGTACGAGTGCCGCCATACTTCGCTGGGGCGCCTCGCCGCCGTCAAGATATTGCATCCGCATCTGGCGCGCGACCGCAGCGCGGCCAAGCGCTTCTTGCGTGAGGGGCGCACGCTGTCGCGAATCGACCATCCGAATGTCGTCGAAGTGTTCGACGTGGGCGAGCGCGACAATGTGCCATATCTCGTCATGTCGCTCGTGGATGGCGACGATCTCGAAGAACACTTTCGCCAATACCATCCCATGATGGTCGGACACATCGCCGATTGCATGCTTCCGGTCGTCGCCGCAGTCGCCGCTGCGTACGATGCAGGCGTCGTGCACCGGGACGTGAAGCCGAGCAACATCCGCCTCGCGGTCGATCATCGCGGCAAGTTGGTGCCGAAGGTGCTCGATTTCGGCATATCGAAGCTCACGGGTGACGAGCGAGGGCCGAAGCTGACGGCCACGGACGGAATGCTCGATACCGTGAGCTACATGTCGCCTGAGCTGCTGCGCTCATCAAAGCATGCAAACGTCCGGAGCGACGTGTACTCGCTCGGCGTCATCTTGTATCGAGCGGCA
>JALYHX010000562.1 GCA_030776305.1 Myxococcota bacterium | reverse complement strand
CCATAGTACCAGGCGGAATCGATCAAGTTGATGCCCAACGCGACGACGCGGCGAAGGACTACGCGGGCGCGGGCGGGGTCTTCGGGCTCGCCCCAGACTTCGGGGCCAGGAAGGCGCATGGCGCCATAGCCAAGGCGAACCACCTCGAGGTCTCCAAGGCGGATCGTAGACGGGGCATTGGCGAAAGCCGTGAGGGTCGTCATCGTTCCTTCCAGTCGCTGAGGACGCCGAATCACCCAAAACCTCTTGCCCTCCCGTTCTCCCCAAACACACTTTCTTGTCGGAACAGGCAGGGTGGAGGTTTGGATGGTTGGATCAAACGGGGTTGGGCAGGCTCACCATCCATTGCACGCCGAAGCGGTCTACGCACATCCCGAAGTACGGCCCCCACGGGGCGTTCGCGATCTGCATCGTGGCCGTTCCGCCCGCGCTCAGCGCCGCAAAGGCGCGGTCGGCCTCAGCCTGGTCCTTTGCCACGATTGAAATGTGAAAATTATTGCCTGGCTTGAGCGCCAAGGCCATCGAGAGCGTCATCGATGGGTTGACCTACCGCAGCGTCACGACCGTCACGCGAGCGCGAGACGGTGGGCGCGGGCGAAACGTCGCGCCCGACCGCTTCGAGCTCAACGTCAATCACCGCTTCGCCCCTGACCGCACGCTCGAGCAGGCCACGGCCCACGTTCTTGCCCTGGTCGGGGATCGTGCTCGAGTCGAGCTTACCGACTTGTCGCCCGCGGCGCGCCCGAGCGCGAACCATCCCCTCGTGCGTGCACTCGTCGCGACGGGGGTGCGTGGCGTGGAGCCGAAGCAAGCGTGGACAGACATTGCGCGCTTCGCGGCCCGCGGCGTAGCGGCCGTGAATTTCGACCCGGGCGAGAACGCGCAGGCCCATCAGAAGACGTCGCTCGGTTTGCTCGACGAGGGGTACGCCATCGTCGCTCGCTGGCTCGAATCCATCGGGTGAGAGCCCGAAGTACCCGAGAGTGGAGCGCTGCTTAAGACTTCTTGATGTACGCCCGCATCGCGTCGATTACTTCGAGCGGCAAAGCAAGCACGACGGTATTCGACGCGCTGGGTCCCAAGCCGTCGATGGTCTGCAGCGTGCGAAGCTGCATCGCGCCCGGGCTGGCTGCCATCGTCGCGGCCGCCTCCGCAAGCGCGGCGGCTGCCTGGCGATCGCCGTCGGCCTTGATAATCGTCGCTCGCTTCTCGCGCTCAGACGACGCTTGTCGACTCATCATTTTTTTCAATTCTTCGGGAACCGAGATGTCTTCCAACTTGATGCCGTCTACTTTCAGCCCCCACGCCAGCGCCTGCGCCGCCACGTTTTGCGCAATCTCTGTCTCCAGGCGCACCTGATGCGAGAGCAGTTCGTCGAGTGAAAGCTGGCCCGCGACGTCGCGCAGTGTCGCTTGGGCGAGTCTCCAGATCGCCGCGCGGTAGTCCTGGACCTTGAGCGCTGCGCTCTCGGCGTCCACTACCTTGAAGAAGATCACGCCGTTGACGACGACGGGCACGTTGTCTTTCGTGATCGCCTGCTGCTGCGCTATCGGCACCGTTTGGACGCGCATCTCGACGAACATCGGCGTATCCAAAACAGGAATCAAGAGGCGCAGCCCCGGCTCAGCGACGGTCTCGAATTTGCCGAGGCGCAGGATGATCATGCGCTGCCATTGAGCCACGACCTTCACACTCGCCGCCAAGAACGCACCGACGACGACGCTCAACACGAGCGGGACGACGACAACGAATGGGGGACTGCCCGACGCCTGGAGAAAGGCCGCCAGGGCTGCTCCCGCTACGAGTGAGAGGAAGAAGAGGAGCGACGTGACCGCGGCGGAGGGACGCATGCCGCCCATGGTACTCGGAAGCCCTTCCGCCGATCGCTGCGATCCGATGGGGATCAATTTCGGCGAAAACACTGACGGGTATGAGCCGGAGGACGCTATGGAATCAGTCTGCGTGTCGTGAATAGCAGGGCAGGTCGCCGGGGAGCAGCACTTCGCCGCGTGCGTCGGCAAGCGCCGCCTCACGCAGGTAGCGCGCGGGGTCGATGTTGCAGAGTTTCGCGGTCTCGAGCAGCGAGTAGAGAGCTCAAGGCGCTCGAGGATTCGGGCGGACGGGTGTCAAGAAAGGAGCTGATCGTACCGCTCGATCAGTATCCTCATGGGTTCAGCCTCGGGCCGAATCCCCGCGAGCCAACGCTCCGTGCGCAGGGTCAGACGCGCTCAATCGACGCCTTGCACCTCGTCACCTTCCCGATGATGTTCTACCCGAGCTTCTGCAAAGCGCGGACGGGCAGGGGCCGAGTAACGCATACGGCCACAAGGAGCGATGCCTTGACGCATTCCTAGAATACTCGGAGAAAGAAACGGTCGAGTTGGAGAAGTGGATCAGACTGCTGCCAGATATCGTGCACTTGTACGACGCCCTCCAAACAGCGGTCCGGGTGGCGGCGGTGGCGGTGGCGGAGGCAGCGGCGGACCGGGGTCGTGTAGTGCCTTCGCAAACGAGACGTGCAGCGGCGTCAGCTACTCGGTCAGTTGCGCGTGCCCCCAGGGAACATGCGCATGCCAGGGGCCTTCAT
>JALYHX010000561.1 GCA_030776305.1 Myxococcota bacterium | reverse complement strand
TACCTTTCGTGGAACGTTTCCACCAGCGCCCGGCGCAGTAAATGACTCGCTCAAGGCGCTTGCGGACCAGTGTCTGTACAGCGGACGGCCGTGGGTCGACTGCACCTCGACGGACCCTGAAGCTCCCGCGGCCGTGACTCCGCGCGACTCCTGCTCCGACCCGTTGGCATGCGCGGGACGCCTCATTTCTAAGGCTTTTGCGCTACGCCTGGGCAACTATAGCGAGGCTGAGATCGCAACTTGCATAAGGCTGTCGGGCATCTGCGCAACCGCCGAATCGGACGCCAGCTTTGCGAACGCGACGTCAAGCGACGCCTATCCAGTCTCGAAGGGCGGCGATCCGAACTACGACTTGAGAAAGCGCCTCAGGCACGCCTTGTGGTCGACCATCATGTCGTATCAGTTCGGAGTAGAACCGGCGCTGGAGTTCACCGAGGCGCACGAACTCGGACACCCCGACTCGGGCCCCGTGAGGGCTCTCGATGAGTGGCGCAACATGATGGGCGTTCGGCTTGGACAAGACCTTCGCAGTCAATTTGGTGGTGGCCTGTCTCCGCAACAGGTCGCGCAGCATGTAGCCGAAGCAGCGTCGCAGGGAGGCTTCGGGTGAGATCTCGACCAAGAGGCGGCTCGGCGCTGCCCGCTCCGCACAACCGGTATTTCGTGGCGCTGTGTGCAGGCGCCGCCGTGCTGCTTATGGTCGCATTCGTGTGTGACCGGCTCATTATTGGCGGCGAGTGCACGTATCCAGTGGGCTCTGCGGCTTACTCGGCTGCAATTAGCGCTGGCGCCGTGACAACCCCGCTCTCGTTGCTTTTGACCGGTCTAGCGGCATTGTGGTTCTGGAAGACGAGGTGCCGCGGTCTCGTGTGGATTGCGTCGCTTGGAGTTGGCGCAGCGGCAGTCGTGGTGTCGGCAGTGATGGCGTTCAACGCATGCAACCTCTCCGTAGCGACGTAGCCTTTGTCGCTCATGTACGTCAACGGCGATCCTGTCAACCTCGTTGACCCAAATGGGCACAACCCGTGCGCCTACGAAGAGGGTGGGTGCGACCCACAGCAGAACCGGGCGCTGGCCGCGTCCGATCGCGGGGCGGACACTTCGGGGCCACCTACGCCCCATCGAACGTACGCCGGGAGTGCGCAGCCTGCCCGGACGACCCAAGGGCCACCTCCCCGCCCCGCTCCACCGTTGCTAGCGAGCGTCTGTGCCTTGGCTGCCGACAGCTCCACCACCTCGAATCCATTCCTATGCGATACGCAGCCCATCTTCGACGCGATCACGGCCGGGCTGGCGGGCATCGCCGCCTTCCTGGCATGGGACTCTCAGAGATTCCGCCGGGAGAACAGGATCAACTTCATCTATTTGTCGTGGCGCAGCCGGCTACCGGGAGGCGCGATCTGCTCAGCCGGGCGATCGGGAGTCAGAACTGGCGCCCCTGGATCGAAGGGCCGTTCAAGACAACCGTCCTGTCAGTGCCATCGCAAGGGGAGCCTGATCTGTTCAACACGGCAGGCATGCTCTACCCACGCGTTGACGGCTGGGCAGTCAGCACGTACGAGATGGGCGAGGACCGATCTGTTCGCGCTAGCGGGCGGACGCCGGCAACCGAAGACCAGCTGCTTGACTGCGAGATTCGCGACGACGGCGGTATACGCCTGTTCTGCGGACGGGCTTCGACGCAGTTCAGCGATGCCGACCGTCGTGTCGTTGCCGGGTTGATCGCCACGCTCACGCAACGTGTCGTGCAAGCAGCGGTGGCCGTTTCCGATAAGACCGGTTACCAGGGTGCATGGACGTTTGGACTCGCACTGCGTGGCCCGGGTCCGGTCGCCATACAAGCGGGTGCGCTGCGCGGCTACATCGAGCGTCACGTCGACCCCTACGAGGAAACCGCGTTCGGTCAAGTCGATGATCTGCGTTCTCGACCAGACGACATCGCGCGTTCGCTGCTCCGGCGGTTTTACCGAGCCTTCGGGTTCCTCGACCAGGTGCCGGGGCTACCCGACGGCACATAGGGTCGGGAGGTCGTGGCCTGCTGACCCTCACGGAGGGAGGCCGATCGCTGCTCTGGCGGCTCGCGAGGGGAGGGGCTGAGCCGGTGGAGGACCGAAAGGTCGGCTGATCCGCAGATCGCAATCCCGCTCGGTATCTGCCTCGCGGGTCGTGAATTTACCGCCGTCAATGAAAGGTCGCCGTTGGACTGTAAGTTCCGTGTACCGCGCGGCACTTTCGAGCTCCTGTGTACCAACGGTGTACCAAACGGCACGGCGAAACAGCAAACCCCTTTCCCAGAAGGGGGGAGCGTGCAAGCCGGCCTATAAGCCGGGTTCTGTCCGCATCGCCTCGTTCACGGCCCTCGCGGGCCGCCGCTCCCCAGCGATGCGGGACGGCCATCCATCTGCGTCACCGGTTGCCCGGGACGTCAAGCGGCACTACCCGGGACACGGGGCGAGCAACCCCTGGGCGGCGCACCGCCCGTCCCTGTTCGGCCTTGCTCCAAGCGGGGTTTACCTGGCCGGCCGGTCACCCGGCCGCCGGTGGGCTCTTACCCCACCATTTCACCGTCGCCGCGACTCACGCCTCGGCTGTGTCTTTTCTGTGGCACTCTCCTTCGGGTCGCCCCGACTGGGTGTTACCCAGCGCCATGCTCTGTGGAGCCCGGACTTTCCTCGAGCGCGAACGCCCGCGGCCGTCCGGCCGACTTGCCCGGCGAATTGTATGGCCTCCGCCGGCCGATGATTCCCCACCACGCTCCACCCGTCGCTACGATGAACGTGCGATCAGGCCGATCCCGGC
>JALYHX010000560.1 GCA_030776305.1 Myxococcota bacterium | reverse complement strand
CATCCGATCGCAAGCATCGCAACGAGCGCACGCATCCGCAGGAGGCTGGGCACTACAGCGTTTCGACGCTTCGCAACATTTCGACGACGAACGCCCTTCGCGGCCGAATGAGTTGCGTTCGCACGACGTGCCGCGACACGGTGATCCGAGCATCCGTCGGGGTGAAAGCGCCTGCCTGCATCGGATCGTCCGAAAAGACGTAGCCATAGTCGCCATCGACGGCCCGGCGCGGGCTGTTTGTGTCCGAAGAAATTTCGTTGGCCCGCGCTGTCGCGCTGAACGAGAGGACTGCGAGCGTGATGACCAGCGGCCATCGAATGGATCGGTAGCGGTGCATGGGGCGTTCCTTTCTCGATGTGGGTGCGCGAAGCGAGCGCGCGAGTGATTCCTATTGCGGTTCGATACAGTCGCAGATCATTGCATTGCAGCCGCAGCGTGGCACGATCGCGGGCCGGCCCTTGTCGACGGACACCGCCTCTTTATGACGCGGGGCCGGCTTGACGGAAGGCGCGACCGGCATCGACGCAAGTGGGGCGGCCACAGGCTCGGGAACGGCAGGCGTACGCAACAAGGGCGGGCGAGTACGCACCACGGTTACCGCAGAAGCGACGCTCGGCACGGGGTTCGCTTTCGTCGGGGTGGTGGGAAAGGACGCCCAAGCCCACGCCCCGGCGGCGACCAAAAGGCACGCGATCGTCCATACGCCAACCCAACGACGCGGAGTCGCCGGACGGGGGCGACTCTCGATTCGATCCCGCAGGATTGACGCGACGGTCCGTTCGGGAAAATCGATCCGAGGGCTTTGCGCACGCCATGCACTGTAGGGATTCGGCGTCATGTGTCCTCCCAAACGACCCGCAACAAGACGCGGAGTCGTTCGCGCGCGCGAAACAACCTTGTCTTCGCCGTATTCTCCGGAATGCCGAGCACCAAGGCGATTTCTTTCATCTCGAGGTCATGAAACTCCGCAAGGACGAAGACGTCTCGCTGCTCATCCGACAGTTCCGCGGCAGCTCCTTGCAAGGCGCGACCGATCTCCATGCGCCTGCGCTCCGTTTCAGGGGTCCCGGGCGCCCACGCCCCCTCGCACTCGCGCGCCGTGATCGGAATATGCCGCTTGCGACGAGCATCGATGGCAATTCGGCGGGCAATGGTGAGGAGCCACGTCGAGACGCGCGCCGTGCCCGCACGATCGAATCCCGATAGCGCACGGCAAGCGCGAATGAAGACTTCCTGCGCGAGATCCTCGACGTGCGGGCCGGCGCCGAGCGTTCGGGAGAAAAACGCGAAGACCCGGTGCTGGTAGCAGGCGACGAAGGTACGCAGGGCGGTGGGATCGCCCGCACGGCAGCCCTCGAGCGCTGCCGCGTCGATCTCGGCTACATCGCAATCGGATTGTCGGATGATGCATGCAGCAGCCAAGTTCTGTGTGCCGCCCTTTCCACAGGATTACACGTTGGCGGCACCCAGAAGTTCCCGGGGTCGTGACGCGAGCCCGATGTGGCACGGTACTCACTCGGTCTTACCTGCGGCGTCTGCCGCTCGGTCTCGACCTTCGCTTGGTCACGGGCGAGGCTCAAGAAGGCGCCGCGTCGATGGCGCGTCGGTACCGCTCGCGTCGCGCAGCGTCCTTGAGAATGTCGTACGCCTCCTCGAGGACGACTGTGATCTTGCGCAAATCATCCGTCAGGTCGGCCACTGCGGGGGTGAGCACGCGGGAAGGATCGAAGGCGCGGCGCAGCTCGAGAAACGCACGGCGTACCTCGTATCCGGTCGCGTCGTGGGGGACACCGAGCAGGGCGAAGTAGTCGCCGTCGTCCACCAGCTGCAACCTTGCGCGCACCCGCTCGCGAACCGCCTCGGCGTCGAGCGCGGACACGTCCGGCTGGCTCGACTCGCCCTCGCTCCTTGCGCCGATGTCCGCGCGCATGCACTCCAGCACCCCGAGCTGCGCGAGGGCGAAGAACACCGTCGCCAGGTCGCCCTCGGGCGCCGCGTCGAGCACTTCGCGTATCGATCGCCCCGGCGCCGCTTGAACTTGCTCGACCTCCAATGGATCCAGCGCGCATTCGCGCAGAAGTCCCCCGGCCGATCCCTCGCCAACTCGAGAATCCATCCCGCCGAGCCGCTCGACGGCTTCCGCCGGCGGGATGATCCGCCGCACCACATCGACGAACACTGCCGCTCCGGTCGATCCGCCGAATACGCTCGGCTCCCCCCCGAGCCGACCGGGCGACTCGGGCTCGACGACGAAGCGCCCGTTGACTGTCTGCAGAACACGCGCAAGTAGCCATTCGGCATGCGCGCGGAGCGTCGGCCACATCTGGTCCTGCCGAAGGTATCCTCGTGCGACGAGCGCCGCCCCGGCATGGCGACCATGTGGGGGGAACTTGGAGGCGAGACGCCGCACGGTTTCACGCGGCAAATCTCCGCGAACCCCGAGAAAGGCGAGGAGCGATTCATCGTCCGCGGTCGACGACGTCGTGACCGCATCGCCTTCTCGCAGTACGATCCGACGCTCCGTCATGGGTTGTTGGCCTAGCGGTGCCACCGCCGATGGCTCAGTCGGGGACGTCACGCACAGCGTGGCAG
>JALYHX010000559.1 GCA_030776305.1 Myxococcota bacterium | reverse complement strand
CTTCTGACCTATCCGCTTTGCATCGCGAGCGTGTCGGCCACTGCGCTCCTCGCACGTTGCTTCTGCCTAATCGCCGTGGTCGGAGGCGTGAAGGCCGCCGCCGGTGCGTTCTTGATGTCTGTCATCCGGCTCGCCGTCTGGTTCGGACGAGCCCTCAGTTCTGCAGAGAATGAGCCCCGCGACGAGGACGGATCGCTGCGGCGGAAGCAAACACGTGCCGAGTTGCTCCTTGAGGGCTGGCGGTCGCGTAGCACGCCGATCGCGCGGATCCCCCCTGCCCTGCTCGCCTTGGGCTTCCTCGCGTTGATGGGGCTCGTGGTTGGCACTGGCGGGATGGTGGAGTCCCCCTTTCGCGACGTTCTCGTGGCGACCTTCATCCTGGGACAGTTCCGGGCTCCCACCGACCTCGGGATCTGGGTCCTATTCGCTCTGGGAGTCGCGACAGCCCTGACGACACACGTCGTCTTCCTTTGGCTCCGCCACGAGAATGGGACTGCCTTCGCGGCAGTGGACTTCCCTGCTCGCTACCACGTGGCGCCCGGGCTTATCGTCGCGCTCGTCACGACCATCATCTACTCGAAGACGTTCTCCGCGGAGCGCGAAACCGGTGCCAGCGAGAGCGAGCCCCAGGCGTCCGCCTAACGGCTTTGGGGACGCCCTGCCTCCTCGACTGGCGCGACGCCATGCCCACTCTGTGCACGCTTCTCGCCCGGACCATGAACAATCGGACGAGTGCGACCCCACTTCGCGAGGTGGTCCCGCAAGCCGGACGCGGGGCAGCCTGTTGCACTGACGTCCACGTGTCGGGTACCGACGTGCGCGCCGGGATTGACCGCGACGCTGTGACTCCGCTGTCGTCAGCGGCACCCGGAGATGGACTCCAGATGCCGGCCAGCGGCCTCGTGTGTGGCAGTGTCGAGATGGCTGAGACGGGGTTGGGGTCTGCTGCTCGCGAGCGCATGGACCGAAAGAACCCGCCCATTTCGAAAAACTGACGACGAGGCGCCGCGACAGGAGTACGGTCACGAGAGTTTCTTGTCGGCCAATTCCAAACTGGTTTTCACTACCCAAAGTTCTGGAGGCGCAATGGCGTCGAGGCATCGAACATTGACGATTGCGACGGCTGCCGTCATTGCTCTCGTATTCTCCCAGCATGGATACGCTTTGGCAAATGACCAATTTATGACACGTGTTAATGGAGTATTGCCGTACTCAGTAGTTTCCGGGCAGCCTATCACCGGCGCTCAATCCATGTTGTACGTTTATAGCCATTATATCGATACTACAATCTCGTCGGCGGACCCGTACATTATCAACCAAAGCGACGGTACGTTTGCACAAATAGGAACGATTCAGGGGTATGTCGGAATGGGTCATTGCAACGTAAATTCGTCGTACTATTTCACGCCGCACTATTTCTTCGGCGAGAAAACTCGCGGCGATTCGTGCGAAACGCTATACGATCTAGGAGTAGCTTCGCTCAACACGTTCACACTTTTCGAAGTGCGACTCAATCTAGCGACGCACCAGCCTTACGGCTTTATCAACGGCGTACAAAGAATTATTGGCACTTCGAACCTTACGACTTCTGGAATGCAACCGGGCGTCGCGGGGGAGTCCGACGACACCTGCTCACTCATTGCTGCCTACGCGCACAATCCGCCAGGCCAAAATACGATGGCTGCGTACTTCGGTGGCTCCTACCACATCTTTCAAGAGCAGTGGAGCACGATGAGCGTGGAACCGGGACTGGAGCAATATTATTCAATTTCCCAACCCTACGGAGCCTCTACATTCTATGGCGATGGCCCCAACTCCAACCCGCACTGCCCATAAGGGAGTCGAACATGAAACCCAGAATAGTTACGCTCACTGGTCTTATGGCTGCGGTTCTGGTCTGCGTTGGATGCACGTCCAATTCCCGAGCATTCGTGACCGGACCCGGTTGTACCCCGACGTTTTCCGAGATTTCACTCGGCACCGCAGATCTGCGCAGTGCGGGCGGCACCGTTGCTACGACGAATGTGACCGCCGGGCATGTGTTGAGGGTGATGTTGGGCGACAGCGACTTCACCTTAACGGACTTGCGTGCATTTGTGGCGCCTCTGCATTCAAATTTGTCAAGATACGCAATTACCGGGGCAAGTAATAGTGGGGACTCCGCGGACGGTGGAGCCCCATCCGCCTATGGTGCGAACGGGATGCAGCAGTCAATTCACGCGCCCAGCTCCGGTTCGGGTGCAACCGCAGGTGGGAAAGATTTTGTTGTCGTGGTTACGGCCACACCCGGGCAGGCGGCATTTGCGAAGGGCTGCCTCCATACTCCGTCAAAAATCTTCATGCCTTACGGCATGCACTAGCACAGAGTCCCATTTCGGTCCCGTTACGGCCTAGAGACGACTCTTGGGCCGATCCTCAGCGGGTAGAAGGCCCAGTTCTTCAATAACAGAAGGGCATCTCGGCTTTACGGCAGCCGACAGACTCCGCTCAGAACACGACTACCGGTGGATCCGGGCTAAGTGATTCCTGCGGTACGGAGCTGTCTGATCCCAAGACCGGCTGCGCATGGCGCTTAGCGACTTGCACCGGAATCAGCGAGCCGCCTTGTGCTCGTGCGCCGCCTCTAGCCTTAGGGGTACGGCCCCCAACCTTCTGCGACGCCTCCAAGACCTGGGGCCAAAAGCAAGAGTTGGCCGTATCGAAGTTGCAGATCACAGTCGACCTTGCGGCGCCACCCGCGGACTTGCAAGCGAACGGGGACCTGACCGGAGCATTGGCGGAGAGTCCGCCATTCGAACGTCCCCGGTCTTTGCGGTGCTGACCCCGGCCACGGAACGGCTGGACCATTCCCTATTGACAGCGCTCGCGCGGATAAGGCAAAGATTCTGATTGATGCGCAGTCTCGGCGCAGGCGGCCAGCGCAACACCTGACTGATCAGCCAGGTCGCGCAGGCCCCGCAAGGAACTCACCTAGACGATCCGGTATTTTACACGCCGTTCGTGTCAATCT
>JALYHX010000558.1 GCA_030776305.1 Myxococcota bacterium | reverse complement strand
TGAAGTGCGGTGATTTTCGCAGAGACCACGCGAGCCCGCAGGCGGGATGAGGAGCCGCACTCACGCGCGGTGACGATTCCCGACCGCGGGATCGCGCCGGTCTCGGCGAAAAGCACCGCACTTCTGCTTCTACTTCAACGCCCACCCAACGGCTTCGACGCTTGCCCCGGGGTAGGCGCGCAACGCGACATCACCGTGCTCGAACCCGGCCGGCAACAACGCCTCGAGTGGCGGTGCCGTACCGATGTGCGCTTCCACCTTCTGTCCCCGAACGACGATGCGCAAATGTTGCAGCGGCCCGTTCGCCAGGTCAATCACCGGCGCCGCGGCGATCTCGACGCCCCCCCCGTCCGCGACGAGCAAAGCGGCGCGTGGGGGAGTCCCCGGCACGACCATCACGGAGACGCCCTTGAACGCTTTGCCGGAGCCCGGTACGGCGCGCACTGCGACGCCCGCTGGTCCGCCGTTGACCCGAAGATCGGTCTCCAACGCAACGTCGTCGCCTGGCGAGGGGCTGGCGATCGCGTCAGACAATCCCGAACCAAAGAGGAGGATACGGCGCCCGACGGTGACTGCGGCGCGCGGCGACCCGGACAAGCGCGCGAAAACGAGCCCGCCCCCACTCCACGACGTAGCCTCCTCCGCCGGAGGCCGCACGTTGGGCAGCATCTTTGCCGTCACCGGTGCGGAATCGCGCAGCAAACCAGTGACCGTTCCTCGATCGTCGCGAGCGATGCGCCAAGTATGCGCGTTGAATTGCAATGCGACCGCGCCTCCGGCGGCGTCGAGCGACACGCGCGTCGCACGAACGGTGCTGCTCCCCGCCGCATCGGCCCGCCCCAAGGGAATGGTCAAACCGTCGCCCCCTTTGGCGGCGGGAGCAAAAACGGCGAGCGCGCCGATGGCATCGGAGAGCCATGCCACGCTCTCGCGTTTGCCAGCAATCAGTCGGGCGGCCGCGGCGTCCAGTGTGCGCTCGGCATCGAGCTCGAGCATCGCCGCCATCGTGGTCACTCCCGCTTCGCCCCCGTCGCGCTCCACCGCGGCACGCAGCTGTGGGCGTCGTTCGAGTGCGCGCCGCACGGCGGCCGACGCGAGATCGTGAACCAAGGCCAGCGTCGCCTCGTCGATCGGCGGTGGCGCCACTTCCCTTCCCCATGGCGAGCGATCCTCGGTCACCGTGACGGCTGGCGCGGCGTCGACGGCGACCACCATGCCGTTGCGAGCCCGCAGCGGCGAAGCTTGCTTGTCGCCGACCACGATGGCCTCAGCCCCATCTCGTGCACCCGGCACGCGCTCGAGCAGAGGGCGTAGCACGTTGACCCGCGCGTCGGAACCGCCCGCGTCGAGGACCAGAATCCCTAGATCGATGAGGGCCGCGCGACGGGCACCCGACAAAGCGAGGGCGTTCGCCACGTCCAGCCGCCGACCGGGCATGTCTGGTGTCGCGTCGAGCAGCGCGATGGCCGCCTGGGCACGCACGGTCGCCACCGAGGGGGCGACTGCTTCGTCGGGGTGCAGCACCGAACCGTTGCGCGAGAAGTGGGCCGCGAGTGCGTGCGCGCACTCGGCGCGGGCAGTGTCGGTGATGTTCGCCTCGGCATCGGCGGCCATCACATCCTCGATCAAGGCATAAGCCCGTGAGAGCTCCGCGAGGGACAACTCGTTGCGATCGAGACCCTTGGCGTGCGCGAGAAGGGCGTCAGCGCGGGCGAGCAGGCCCCGGACGACCGCGAGGGCCACAGTCGATCGAGACCCCGCGGAAGCCGAGTCGAACACGAGTTCGTGCAAATAGGCAGCGTGCTTGTGGTCAATGGGCGTCGTGCTCAGCGCGAGAATCATGACCGCCGCGGCTTCGTCACTCGTCAAGTCGGGGCGCGCCACGATCGCCTGCACATGCCCGACGTTTTGCGCTGTCGACACCTCGTGGCGGACCTGCTCGGTCTCGCTTGGGCCGAGCGATGCGTCCGCGCCAGGACCCAATCCGAGCGACAAGAGCGCTGCGGCAACACCGATGGCAAGTGAA
Organism: Myxococcota bacterium; assembly: GCA_030776305.1. Taxonomy (GTDB): domain Bacteria; phylum Myxococcota_A; class Polyangia; order Polyangiales; family Polyangiaceae; genus Palsa-1150. The sequence goes on along the minus strand of JALYHX010000558.1, from coordinate 4,499 downwards.
CATCTGCCGCGGTTCTTGCGCATGGCCCTGTTCACTTACCCCCCGTTTTCGCCCTCGTCGAGCCAACGACACTTGCCGATTGTCTCGTCGTCCCTTGGAATTTCCAGCGTCACGGCGATTGTGTCGCCTCCCCGGACGATCCCGGCATGTACAGCGCGGGTCCCCGAGTTCCGAGCCGCCCAGCGCCGCGTCCGTCGCTTCATTCTCCGTGGCTGTCGGTCGACCGTGATTCGACGTCACCATCGCCGTCGAGCACGCGCGCGCCAATCGCCACCAGCACGAAAGGCGCAAGCGCGAACAGGAAGCCGCTACGTCGAATTTTGGACGTCTTCTGGTTCGTCGTTGTCGTCGTCGTCGTCATCATCGTCGTCATCGTCGTCAGGCTCGTCGGGAAGCTCGATTGACGACGGTGCGGGAGGCAACACGCGCCCTTCCTTTTCCGCTTGTTGCCGCGCCTTTTCCTGCGCAGCGCGCAGCTGCGCGACCCTCTGCATGATCGCAGGCTTTGGCGCCACGACCAGGGACATCGCGCGCGCCTCCATCATCGGGCGAGTCTCGACGTTCGAAACGTCCTCGAGCGCCTTGAGAATGACATCGAGCTGTTCGTGAGCTTTCTCGGGGTGGGTGATCTCGCGGCCACGGAAGCGCACGGTGAATTTGACTTTGTGGCCTGCCTCGAGAAATCGTCGCGCCGCTCTGATCTTGAAATTGATGTCGTGGTCGTCGGTCTTGGGTCGGAGCTTGATCTCCTTGATCTCGACCACCGCCTGATTTCGTCGTGCCTGCGCTTGTTTCTTTTTTTCCTCGTACTTGTACTTGCCGAAATCCAAGATCTTGCAGACGGGCGGATCGGCCTTCGGGTTGATCTCGACGAGATCGAGCCCCTGCTCCTGCGCGATACGGAGGGCCTCGTGGGTTTGCAGCACCCCGAGCTTCCCCCCGTCGGCACCGATGACCAGAACTTCGGGAACGCGGATTCGATGATTGACTCGGATTTGGTACCCGCGTTGCTGCTGACGCGGGTCGAACCGGGAATGACCCAATGCCATTGTTTCCTCTAGTGACCTCCGTGTTTCGGGTGAAAAGACCGGCAGGCGTGGGCGCAGGGCCATCCCTCGCCGCCGTCGACCAAGTGTAGCGTCCGAAGCCGCGCCGGCGTCAATGCAGGACCGTCCCAGGAGCAGCACTCTCCGCAACGAGACGATCGCTGAGTTCGTCGACTTTCATCGCGCCCAGCTCACCGGCGTCGCGCGAACGCACCCCCACGGAGTCCGTCTCGGCCTCCTTCGGCCCGACGACCAGCAAATAGGGGTAGCGAAGCAGCCGCGCGCTCCTCACCTTGGCGCCGAGCTTGTCGCTGGACAGGTCCGCGTCGACGCGCAGGTTCTTGGCGCGAAGGCGATCGACCACTTTGCGGGCGTAATCGTCACTTTTTTCGCTCACAGTCAGGACGATCGCCTGCTTGGGCGCGATCCAGGTCGGAAAATTGCCGCCGCAGTGCTCGACATATACCGCAAAGAAGCGCTCGAGCGATCCGAAGACGGCGCGGTGGAGCATGACGGGGCGGTGCTCTTTGCCGTCGTCGCCGATGAACGAAAGGCCGAAACGCGCCGGCAGGTTGGAATCGTACTGAATGGTTCCCAGCTGCCAGGAGCGTTTGAGCGCGTCCTGAATGTGAAACTCGATCTTCGGGGCGTAGTGCGCTCCCTCGCCGGGTGCGATTTCGTATGCAAGGCCAGAGCGTTCGAGCCCCTTGGCAAGCGCACTCTCGGACCGGTCCCAATCCTCGTCGCTACCGAGGCGCTTGCCTTCGGGAGGGCGTGTTGCGAGCTTGACCTCCATCTTCTGGAAGCCGAAGGCGCGGTACACTTCATTCAATAAGGCGATGAAGTTCTCGATCTCCCCGGAGACCTGGCCTTCGGCGCAAAAGACGTGCGCATCGTCTTGTGAAAAGCTGCGCACCCTGGCGAGACCGTGGACGACGCCCCCGCGTTCGTAGCGGTGGAGGCGCCCGAAGTCCGCCAGGCGCCACGGCAGCTCACGGTAGCTCCGACGCTTGCTTCCGAAGATGATGCAGTGGCTCGGACAGTTCATCGGCTTGAGCGCGAACGACTCGGCCGGCAGCTCCTTACCCTGCTCGATCATGTCGGTCGTCCATAGGCGAAACATGTTGTCAGCATGGGTTGGCAAGTGGCCGCTCGTCTCGAAGAGCCTTGGCGCAAAGGCCTGCGGAGTTATGACTTCTTCGTACCCGTAACGCGCATAGAGACCCCGCAGGTAATCGATCATGGTCGTGTACACGAACGCGCCCCGGGGCAGGAAAAAAGGCATCGCCGGAGCCGACTCGTCGAACATGAAGAGCTCGAGCTCTTTTCCGAGCTTGCGGTGGTCGCGCTGCTTGGCTTCCTCGACGAGTCGCAAGTGCTCTTCGAGCGCTTGTGCGCTCGGAAAGGCCGTGCCGTAGATCCGTTGGAGCATCGGATTGCGCTCGTCGCCACGCCAGTATGCGCCCGCGACGTGCGTCAGCTTCACTGCCCTCAAGTAGCCCGTCGACGGCACGTGCGGACCTTCGCAGACGTCGACCCACTCATCGGGCGGCGCACCATGCTTGTAGAGGGTCACCTCCTCGTCGGGAGGAATCGCATCGATGATCTGCACCTTGTAGGTTTCGCCCATCGCCGCGAACATGCTCTTGGCTTCCTGCCGCGTGACGGCCACGCGACGGAAGGGCGAATCTTTCTTGATGACGTCGAGCATGGCCTGCTCGATATGACGGAGGTCTTCGTCCGTGAAGGTCGCGCCCGGCTTGTCGAAGTCATAGTAAAAGCCGTCGTCGATGGCGGGACCGATCGTGACCTTGGTGCCTGGAAAGAGCCGCTGGACGGCGTCGGCCATGACGTGCGCCGTGGAGTGTCTTATGACCACGAGCCCGTCGGCGTCCGACAGGCGAACGGGCGTCAACTCGACCGCGGTGGCATCGACAGTCGTATGCAGGTCGACGATCCGCCCGCGATGCTTGACCGCGATCACGTCCTTATCCAGCTTGCCAGCCGCGGCCAGAACTTCTCGAGCGGTCTTTGGAGTCTTGCGATCGGAACCTTCGGACATCCGTGGAAGGGGGGTTATAGCCTAGGAACTTGCGGCTTGCTGCCCTGTCCTTAAGCTTTGTGGGAGCGACGCCGAAACCATCGGGACGCAACGCGGTTCGTCCTTTGGTCATCGCACCTCCCCGTTCCCGTGTCTCCGGCCGCTCGATGTGACTGTTCCGCGCTTGACTCGATCCGTGGTCATGCCTACGCACCCTGACGCCATGCGCGTGCTCGCGTTTTTCGTGCTCATCGCGCTTCCATCGTGCCACCGCCCCGAGCAGACATCCGCGGCGCCTGCAATGACCAGCGACGCGCCGGTGCACGTGCAGACCGCCGCCGCGGGTGAGCAGCCCATGCCGCGCTATCTCACGCTCACTGGCACTCTTCGCGCGAGCTTGCAATCGGACATCGCGGCCGATGCGTCGGGCCGGGTCCTGCAGACTTTTTCGGAGCGGGGCCAGTTGGTGAAACGCGCGCAGGTCATCGCGACGCTCGACTCGCGCACCTCGGCGCTCGCGGCCACCGCGGCCGGGGCACAGGCGAAGGTCGCGCAGAGTCAGCTCGAACAGGCCCAACGCGACTGCGAGCGCACGAAGCATTTGCTCGAGCAGGGAGCCATTTCGCAAGCGGAGTACGATCGTCAAAGCGCGCAGTGTACCTCCCAGACGTGGTCCGCCGTTGCGGCCGAGGCACAACAAAGGTCCGCGACCAAGATGCTCGGCGACACGATCATCCGGGCCCCATTCGACGGCGTCATCGGGGAGCGATACGTCAACGTCGGGCAGTATGTGCAACCCAGCACGCGCATCGCTTCGATTTACAGTGTCGATCCCTTGCGACTCGAGCTTACCGTACCGGAGGCGAACGTCTCCGCCATCCGAATTGACATGCCCGTTTCGTTCAGCGTCGTCGCGTTTGGCAATCAAGAGTTCACGGGCCATGTGAAATTTATCAGCCCCAACATCCGCGAAACGACTCGTGACCTCGTCATCGAAGCGATCGTCCCCAATGGGGACGGCCTTCTCAAACCGGGGATGTTCGGGGTCGCCAGGGTGCTTCTGGCAAGCCCTCCCACGCCCGTCGTGCCCTCGGCGGCGGTCGTGCGCGACGACACCGGGTCGCGCCTCTTCGTCGTGGTCGGACATGAGGTCCAGGAGCGCATCGTGCGTCTCGGTGAGACTGCCGGCGACGTCGTGGCCGTCGTGACGGGGATCAAGCCCGGCGACATGGTCGTTTTGCGACCCGAGCCCAACCTGCACGACGGCGCTCGGGTGGAGTGAACCGCGATGCAGTGGCTCGCAGCGTTGTGCGTGAAGCGCCCGATCTTCGCGTCGGTGCTGATCCTCATGATCTGCGCCATCGGCATCGCCGGCTACCTTCAACTCGGGGTGGATCGCTTTCCGAACGTCG
>JALYHX010000557.1 GCA_030776305.1 Myxococcota bacterium | reverse complement strand
GGTTCCGCGATGAGCGCGTCGGTCGGATCATCGCGGACGACACTCCTGTAAAGCTGGTGGACACCACGCGCTTGGTTCTCCACATCGTGCCCTTGGCAGCCGCCAGCCGCGGTTTCGCGATCGATCTGCGGAAGTTGAAGGCCGGCAATCTACGCCCCGTCTACTGCGATAGCTGGGCCTCCAGCTTCAATCTCGACGGCCTGCTCGTAGTGGGCGACCCGAACGGTGATATGAGCCACACATACACGCAATTCTTCCGCGACGGCAGCGTCGAGGTTGTCCTCACGACCATTGCCGACGAAAAGCACGTGTACCCGTCGACTCGGATCGAGCCCCACATGGTAAAGACCACCAAGGGCTACCTCCCGATTCTCGTGGACGTTGGCGCAGCGTACCCGTTCGCGTTGACCGCGACGCTCCTCGGGATGAAGGGCTTGGGACCACCGCCGGGCAATTGGGGCGAGCGCACGGGAACGCTGCTTCCGCGCGATGTAGTGTTCCTACCGGACGTCGTCCTCGAGACTGACGATGCCGACTTCGCTAGCGTCCTGCGCCCCACGTTCGATGCGCTCTGGCAGTCCCTTGGTCACGAGGGGAGCCCGAACTACAGCGCCAAAGGCGAATGGACTGGGAAGACGAAGTGACGCAACAAGTTCCGCGGTGGTGGCAAGACTCTGATGCTCGTCACGGCGGGCCAGGCGGCGCCGAAGGGGAGGAGGGCAACACCGGTGCTCCTTGGGGAAGCATTACGAGTTGCGGCCCTTGCGCTTTGATAAATGCCTTTCCTTGATGATTTTCAATGATCTTCGCTGCCGGCGTTGCCGAAAACGTATGCGTGGTCGCATGAAAGACTGAGAGCACGGCATCTTGTAGCGATTGATCCGCTTCGAGATCCTCGATGAGCAACCCGAGACGCTTCGCCTCGTCTTTGGAAACGAAGCGGTTGTGGCTCTTGAACTGGGCATGGTTCGACAAGTCTTTTGCGATCTGCGTCGCCTTCGCGGCGAGCGTTTGGTCACCGCCAAACATGAATCGTGCAAGCCAATCTGCGACCAACGTCTCCGCAAGCTGCTGATGGAGCTGGCACTGCACTATCAAAGCGGGACCGTATTGGCGAAGGATCGGCAGCCACGCGGGGAGTAGCCCCGGATCGCGCTTCACCTCCGCTTGCGCATACTTGAACTGCTCGAGAATCGCATACGCCGGGACCGATCGACCGCCCAGCTCTGTCTGCAAGATGACCTGTGGGTCGATGGGACCGAGAAAGGAGTGCCGCCCCATCAGTATTCGATTCCCCGCACAGGCGAGCATCGTCGCCGCGGACATCGCCGCGTGCGGAACAATGATGCGCAAGTCGACGAACTTCGAGCGCAAATAGGTGACGAGAGCCTCCGTCGCTTCCGCTGAACCGCCCGGCGAATGGAGAACGAGATCGAGCGCGTCGCCAGATAGACCGCTGATCACCTCCATGAAGCCCTGAACATCCTCAGGGGTAATGCTCGTCACCTGTGGGTCGCCACCCCCTTGGGTCCACCGGCTCGCGTAGATGATGACGTTCCGCTTCGTTTTCGCGGCAAGTTGCGAAAGATACTTGCGACGAACGAAGTCGAACGGACTGACGTTCGGAGGGACGCTTCCACCAAGGGCGGGCGTGCGCAGTTCAGTGAGGATCTCTCCCCAAGTCGCCACGCGTTACGTGCTCGAGTTCTTTGTTGTGAACGTCGGCGTCGGGTTTAGCAGAGCGAAGTACTCGTCAGCCTGTTTGATTGCGGCTTCATACGTACCGTACGCTTGGAGAAGCTCGTTGAGCCCCGGCTGCATCTTCGCGCCCGCTTCTTCAAGCGCTCGAAATTGAGCCTCTACTTCGAGAGCGACCTTATCCTTCGCGTTCGCGGCTTCGCCCATTGGTCAGCGAAGCCTACCGCCCGTTCCTTCCGTGAGCAAGGTCAAGGGCGGCAGAGCAACATTGCAAATCGCGGCCTGAGCAGTCGATCCGCTGTGGGACGATGATCTGCGAGTCGCCCACCGCGTACGCCGAGACGGTCACGAAGTCGATCAGCAGCTTCTCGGCGACGGTCTCGAGGTAGCCCGCGTGGCGCACGCGCTTTTTCGATACTGGCGCTTGGCAACCGCCGATGCTGTCAACGGCCAGCAGGAATTGACCCACTACGGCCAGGACGAATTGACCCACCGCAGCTCCGCTGCGGCGGGTCAAGCTCACGGTTTTTTCTCCTCCTTGGGCTCGGAACGTTTCGATGGTGCTGGGCCGCGATCCCCGGGACCGCGGGTGACGAGTACATCGGCGTGCTGAGCAAGTCGGTCGAGGAGGGCGGCGGTGAGTTTGTCGTCGACGAAGACGCGATTCCATTCGCTGAAGGCGAGGTTGCTGGTCATGATGGTGGCGCCGCGCTCGTGTCGAGTGGAGAGCACATCGAAGAGGAGTTCTCCGCCGGCCTTCTCGAAGGGTACGAATCCGAGCTCGTCGACGATGAGAAGGGCGACGCGGCGAAGTCGCTCCTGCAGACGCGAGAGGACCCGTGTATCGCGCGCTTCGGTCAGGGCGCGGACCAGGTCGGAGGCCCGGTAGAACGCGACGTGGTGACCGCGCTTGATGGCCTCGATGCCGAGCGCGGTGGCCAGATGGGTCTTTCCGGTGCCGACGGGGCCGAGCAGGACGACGTTGCGGGCGGTGGGGATCCACGCGCAGCGGCCGAGCTCCTCGACGCGAGCGCGCTCGAGGCCGTGCGCTCGTTTCCAATCGAATTGAGCGAGGGTCTTTTGGGCGGGCAGTCGGGCGGCGTGAAGACGTCGCTCGATGGCGCGCTCGGCTCGGGTGGCCAGCTCGGCATCGAACAGCGAGCGCAGGTACTGCAGAGGCGGCCACGCCTCGGCGAGTGCTTGGCGCGCGAGCGGGTCGCAGTCGTGGCCGACCGTAGGCAGCTTGAGTGCGCGAGCCTGGGCACGTACTGCGGCGAGCAGGATATCCACGTCGGTCATGCGGACGCCCTCATGATCAGCGCGTCGTAGCGACCCAGGTCGGGCGCCTCCACGGCGTACATTTGGAGCGCCGCAGGGACATGTGTCGGAGCGTCCTGATGTGATGACCGACGCGGCGAAGTCACCAGCGAGCCGTCGGCGATTGCCGCCTCAATGGCTCGTGCGAGCGGCCGACCGACGCCTTGTCGGTCTGCGCGTTCCAGCCACGGAGCCAGCCGCCGGGCGGCCTCGATCTCGTCGGGTGAGTGCAACGAGCGGAGGGCGTGCCAGAGAGCCGGCCACGGGTCGCCGAACTGAGCGACGAGCTCCGCGGCGACCTGCCGCAGGGCTTGCGGTTTGCGCGACAGCGGCAGGAGCAGATGGCGGTAGTCGATGCTGCGGCCGCCGAACGCGACGCGCGGATGGGACACCGTTTCGTCGCCAAGCGCGAGGGTCACCGTGTCGATGCCGACGAACACGTCGATGGTCTGCCCGCACCACCGGCTCGGAACGGAATAGACGCCGCCGGCGATGGCGGTAGTGGCGTGGTGACGGAGCTTGACGGCGCGGACATGCCGACCGACGAAGGGCAGCGGGGAGTGGCCGCAGCGCCGCGCGCTCGCGTGCCC
>JALYHX010000556.1 GCA_030776305.1 Myxococcota bacterium | reverse complement strand
GCCGCGAGAAGGGCCGCCCACCGTGGGCTGATGCGGCGCGCAACGGTCGGGACTTTGGCTTCCCAAGCGGCACCTGCGTCCGCCGATCGCGTCTCCCGGTCCCGCGGATGCGCCGGTTGCTCCTCGTGCCCTTCGCCATGAAGCCTCGCGTAAAACGCGTCGGCCGTCGCGTGCAGCGCATTGACGTCGACGCCGCTTGCCTCGAGCTCGCGTCGCCGCTCTTCGGGGCTCATCGCCAGAACGCGATCGACCGCGTCATCGGACTCGGCATCTTCAATGGCTTTCAGGATCTCTTCCGGACTGCGCGGTGACATCACAGCTCCAATTCTTCCCCTGTGGTTTCTTCTTCGTCAGTCTCTTTGCGCGTTCGAATGGCGCGCAGATTGCGCTTCAGGACTTCGTTCGCGCGGTACACTTCATCGCGGCTCACGCCGAGCGCGCGCGCGATGTCCGACGCTTTGCCCACCTTCTCGATGCGCGCCTGAAGGACGCGGGGCGCCAGTGGATGGTCGGCACATTCAGCCGCCAGCTTTTCGAGCTCGTTCGATGCGGTCTCTTGCCTCTCATTGTCCTCTTCGACTTCGAGCACAAGGTCCTCGGTGGAGGCACTGTGCGTGCCCACGACTTCTCGATGGAATCCGTCGTGCGCCTTCGCCTTTTGCGTGGACTTCTCGCTCTTGTAATGGTTGCTCGTTACACTCTTCACGATCCCCGCGATGTGGATGTCGATGGGCTTCTTTCCGTCCCAGCGGCTCGTCGTCAGCAGGCGCTCGAACGACATCTGCACGACCACGTCGGCCCGCTCCTTCAACCTCGTGATCGCCATCGCGACCGAGTACGCGAGCTCGAAGAGCGCTCGCATCTGCGCTTTGGAGATCCCAGCGAGCTCGGGATTCGACCGCTCCGGACGCGCCTCCCCTCGGCGGTCGGAAGGCTCGACCGCGTCCGCTTTTTCTTGTTCGCGCTTTTTGTTCACGCAGGCCCCTTTCTCTTGTCTCGCGATTCGATAGTGGCTCCGAGGGGAGCAGGCTGAGCTCGTTCCCGCCCCCCTCGTTGCCAGGTATTGCCTCAGGCATTCGGCTTGGCCGGTGTCTCGGGCGGCGTCGTCGGAGCAAGCTTATTGGCCGGCGGCGCTCCTTTGATCAACAGCTTCGCTTTCTTGCCTACCGTATTGCGAGCCTTGCGCGTGGCTTTGCTCTTGACCACGGCCGCCGCTTTCACGTCCACCTTCTTCTTGGCGACCTTGAGGGGCGTCAAGCCGAAGACAGCGAGAGTGTCCGGGGACTGCGCGAACATTCCCTGGACGATGCGACGGAACGACTGCACGAGTGCAGCCGTTCTGGCTCGCTCGTCGCGGTCTGCCTTGACCGCTGTCGCCCGAGCGGCTTCGGCCGTTTGCACGGTCTTGCCGAGGGTGAGGCGGTCTTGAAAGACTTTGACGATGTCCGCCGGGGTCATGTTTTGACTTCCGACGGGCAGCGAGGCGAGTTGCGAAAGGAACTTCTGCACGCCGTCGATCATTTTCTGGTCGCCGGCGATGTGGTCGCTCCTCTTGTTGGATGTAGTTGTCATGTGACTTCTCCATTGCTTCTCTTGTTGTGAGCGCACCCTTCCCGGCGGGGCACCATTGCCTCGCCATCGTGTGCCCTCACTCCGTTAAGCTATGACGCAGTGCGTTTTCCGCGCGTCAAGAGAGAGAAATCAACATGGGGAGTGTCGATTTGTCGCAAGTGCGCGAAATCGTGAGCATCGCGAGGGGTGAAGCGCGCGACCCGAGGACGCGCGGCTACGAGCGAAGCGTTTGGTAGTGGCTGGATTTGACCGGGCGCTGACGCACGGCGTCAGGTGACGATGGCACGGAGCATGGCTAACCTCCGCTGGCGATGGAGTGGGTCATAGTCGCCATACTTGTCGCCGCCGGCTGGATCGTCTCATCACAGGCGCGCGGGCGAAAGCGTGTCGGGGAACGGAATCGTGCGTTGGAGACGTGGGAGCATGACGAGCGAGAGAATGGCGGCAGCCACGTGCTCCGATTGCATTTCCCTTCAATGCGACTCAATGAAGAGTGGTGGGTCTACGAATACGGCGTCACGGCTGCGCCGAAAGCGGAATACCTCGTAAAGCGCACTCCTGCATGTGTTTGGGAGATTCAGCACACGGATACGTCGCGTCGAGCAGCAATTGCCCACCATGCAGACGAGGCCAAAAGGATGCGGGCGCGCGCAATGGAGATGGATCGGGATGACATCGCGAGACATGAGCACGCGTTAGAGGGTCCTCGCGCCGGCTCCCGATGGGTCGAGCTTTCGGATGAATACGCGTCGTCTGTCGAAGTGGCGTACCAGCGCTATCTCAAGAGTGCAGGATGAACCGACCCCGCCGGCCTTCCCGCCCTCCACGACGCGATCCGTCACCTTCACGGATGCGAGGCGCGACACATTGAGACGGCGCATGTGCGCGAGGAGCACCGTGGCGAGCTAGTCTTCGAGCGCGACGTGGAGGTGTTCGATCTGATCGGCCATCCGATGGCGACGCGCGCATATGTGTGGTCGGAGGCGACGACGGGGAACAAGCGTCGGTTTTTCGCCGTGCTGCAC
>JALYHX010000555.1 GCA_030776305.1 Myxococcota bacterium | reverse complement strand
CATTCCAGCGGCGGCAATATGGAATCGGCGGATCGCATGTTTCGGGTGCTCGTTCTCGGCGGCATCGCCCTCACCGGCGCCGTCCTCGCGCCGGTTGCCGGCTGCTCGAGTTCCAGCGATACGGCGGACGCTGCAGCCCCACACGACGGGTCTGCGGACACCTTCGCCGACGCGCCATTCGACGCCTTTCCTACCGAAGGGCCCGATGCGGTTCTTCTGACTGACGGCGGTGACGCCGCAGCCGACTCACCAATCGAAGCGTTTCCTCAAGAAGGCGTTTCGGACGCTGGGACACTACCACGCGAAGCAGGACAGGACGCCGACGCCGACGCCGACGCGGCCACCGACGCCGCCGCCGACGCGGCGCGCGACGCGTTCCCGCACGAAGGCCCGGACACTGGGGCACAGGACGCGCGGTCGGAAGACGGCGGCTGACGAGCGGGCACGACTCTCCGCCAAGAAAATGCCCGCCGCCAGACGCAATCTCCGTTCGGAACAGGCACCCGAAGACGTCGCCGCGATGGCGTCGACCGGAGGAGGCGTCCGGCGGGAGATTGCGTGGGAGAAGTTCGATGCGTCGGCACTCGCCGCGCGCGGCCGGCGAACGGTCGGCGCCACATGGCGCGAGCGGATGCGGCAAGAGCACTTGGCGGTGGGCGCCTTCGCCCTTCTGGTGCGAGAGTTGGCGGAAGTGGGTTGCGAGCCTGTCGTTCTCGCGCTGGTCGCCCGCGCGTCGGCTGACGAAGTGCGACATACCGAGGTCTGCCGGCGCTTTGCCGTTGCGCTTCTTGGGAGCGAGGCGGTTCCGCGTCGCTTCCGTGGCTTGCCGAGGGTGCCTCGTCACGTGACTGCGAACGCGCCAGATCGCGCGCTTCTCCACGTCGTGGAGATGTGCTGCCTGAGCGAAACGCTCACGGGCGTCTACTTCACGGAGATGCTCGCACGCACGACCGAACCGGTGGCGCGCATCGCGATCGAATCGCTCCTCGAGGACGAAATTGATCACGGGCGCGTCGGATGGGCCTATCTCGCCGCGCGATCCCGGGAGCGAACGACCCATGCGCTTCCGCAAGCGCTTCCGGACATGCTCCAGCGCACGTTCGATCCGGTATTCGTCGCGGCGTCGCGCGCACGCGCTTCAGAAAAGGATGAAGAGAAACTCGAAACGCATGGCTACTTGGGGCCGCATGCAAGCGCCGGAGTCTATGCGCGCGCGTTGAGAGACGTGATCCTCCCCGGCTTCGAGCGTTTGGGGGTGGACATCAAGCCCTTGCGGCCGCTCGTCGCGAAATGGCACGCGCCGAGCGACCGTGGCCTTGCCCCGTAAGGCGGGCGCGGACGGTCGCACGCAGCAGGCCAGCTGGGGTCCGCGGTTTCGGCCCCCGGGGCGCTGTGCCGTGTCCCAATAAGGCGCTTCGTGAATCGCGTCGGCGTTCCTCGTGCGCGAGCCCCATTTGCCGAAGGTGGCCGAATCAGAATCACCCTCGACGAACAAGAAAAGGTCTTCGCCTGGCCGCCTGCATTACTTCGCGGACTCCGGATCGCTCACGCCCGCGCAGCACCGAAAGCCAGTGGAATAGTCGTGATACGTGTATTCATGCGCGACCGTTCGGTAAGCGCACCCCTCGCCGTGCCGGTCGGTGTCGAGCCAGAACCCACCCTGGAACGTGCCGTTGGGGTCCGCCGTCCACTCGTGGAGGTTGCCGACCATGTCGTAGACGCCGTAGTCGTTGACGCAGTCCGCGAATGCGCCCGTGCTTGCCACGGTTCCGTCCAGCTGATTCAGGCGCGGGTCGTTGAGTTCGAGCGGGCCCCACCCCTTCTTCATCTCGGCCGCGTGAAAGACGAGCATCGGGGCCGCCCCGGTGTCATGGCACCTTCCAGGGATTCGCTGCGGGCCGTAGGGGTACACGTACCCTTGGCTCCCGCCGCAAGCCGCGCGCCATTCGACCGGCTGGCAGAGGCGCTTGCGAACTGCAGCGCACGCCTGCGCAGCCTGCGCCGCGCTGATGTACGCCTGCGGCACGACGGCGGTAACGCTTCGCGCAAGAAAAACATGACCTTCGAGCGGAGGAGCGAAGGGCGACCAAGCCTCGAGGGCCCCGTCGACTCTCTCGACGAGGGAGCCCTCATAGCGGTCGATGCAGAAGCGATCATCGATGTTCGCCATTTCGGAAGGGCAGCGTGCGTTCGGTCGGCGCGGTGCAATCGTCCCTTCGTCGACGGCGCGAAACGTCCCGGGAGCATAGCTGGCGATCGCATGCTCGATCGTTCCAGCGTCCTGGACCCCGCGGCGCCGCGTTCTCGACGCGAAGACAGGTTCAAGCGCCCGCAGCGCAGCCTGCACCTGGGCACGACTCTCCGGCGGCGCGCCGTCAGGTGAGGCGGCGCGGGCAATGTCGTCGCCGACCGGCGCGAGGGAAAGAACGAGCGCGAGGCGAACGAGTCTCACGCGACGTCCTTGGTCGCGTTCGCGAAGAATTTCGCCGCCAGCTAGGTTGAGGGGCATGAACATCGCCACCGCTTCCAAGCTCGCATCCGAAGCGCGCACCGTCGAGGGCGTATTCCAGAGCACCGTATTTCACTGGGTCGGTAACGGCTTTCACGTGTCAACGTACTTCCCGAGTCGGGACCTTCCCGCGGAACGCGTCAGCCCGTTCGTTTTGATGGACTACGGCCCTGCGAAAGAGTTTGCGCCGCTCGCACACGGCAAGCGCGGGGTCGGATGGCACCCACACCGGGGATTCGAGACCGTCACGCTCGCATGGGAGGGCGCCATCGCGCATCGCGACAATGCCGGCCACGCAGGCATCATCGGACCTGGCGATGTGCAGTGGATGACCGCCGCCGCGGGCATCTTTCATGAGGAGTACCACGAGGAGAGTTTCTCCCGGCGCGGGGGCAAGCTGCACATGATGCAGCTCTGGGTCAACTTGCCGAAAAGGGACAAGCTGGCAACGCCGGCATACCAACCGATCACCGCGGGCGATATCCCGACCGTGACGGTGGAGGGCGGGGGAGGCGTTCGCGTCATCGCGGGCGACTATGGCGGCGTGCGCGGTCCGGCCCACACGTTCACGCCCGTCGAGATGCTCGACGTGTCTCTCACGGCGGGCGCGGGTCTGCCAGTTGCGCTACCGCCGAGCCACAACGCACTCGTGGTCGTTGCCAAGGGGCGCGTTCGCGCGGGCAACGTCGTCGCCGGCGCGGGCGAGCTGGTTCTGTTCGCGAACGACGGAGCGCATCTCGATCTCCATGCCGAAAAGGACGCGCACGTGATCGTTCTCGCCGGTGAGCCGCTGGGCGAGCCAATCGTCCAGTACGGGCCGTTCGTGATGAACAGTACTGAAGACATCGAGCAGGCGATGATCGACGTCGAGCGCGGCAGGTTCGGCAACGTGCCTGACTGATTGCCGGAGTAGATCCTCCCCAGCCCCGTGATGCGTACGCCCGTCGGCGGTGGGCGGTGGCCGATTCGACGACAGCGACGAGATCATTGCTGCGGCGCGCAAGTCGAGACGCCGGCGCCGACGATCTCTGCGCCAAACGTGGCGATCGGGACCACCGTCCCGTCCGCGGGTCGCATACGCGTCACCACGGTCGGAGGCGGCGAGGTGGCGGAGCAGGTGCCGGTGGGTGGGGGCGCAGTGAACGTATAGAAATCGCCTCCCCAAAAAGCGAAGGCCCAAGCGCAACCCTGGCCCACACCGTCCAGCACGACCTCGCCGGTCATCAGCCCGTTGGTCTTGTCGATCCGACCAATCGCCGACGGAGCTGGAAAGGGACCTCCGTCGGAACTGGCGCCAAGCGCAAAGAAGGCGAAGAGATCGCCTCCCCCGGTGCCGGTCAGCTCGGCACTCCCAATCGGCGGCTGAAACAAGGCCACGCTCCGAAGCGACAGCGTGGCCGTATCAATCGTGCCGAGGCGCGGAGGAAGGTTCGTTCCCGGCTGCAGGTCGCTCGCCACGTAGAGCGTCTCTCCGATGCCGCTCTGGTTTTGCGAAAAGCCCATGCCGAACGTCAGAAATCCCTGCTGATTCAGTGCGAAGTTGGTCGGCCGGCAACTGGCCGTCGCCGTGCTCACCCGGAAGAGCTCCCCATCGCTGTAAACGACGTAGGCCGTTCCGCCATGGTCGACGGCCATCGAGAAGGGCGTCGCCCCTGGTGTGTTCGTTGGGCAGACCATGCGGCCAATCCGCACGAAGCGAAGTGTCGGCGGGTAGAGGCTCCAAAGATCCCCCTGCTGCGTCGTGACGTAAATGAGTGTCGCGCCCGCATCTTCGCAGCCGATGGGACTCGGATGGCCGGCATCCGTGAGGACGTCGGCCGCGGCGTCCGTCGCATCCACGACGCGCGACGCATCGGCGGCGTCCAATGGCGCGGGGCTGGCGGCGTCGACATCGTCTGTGCCGACGTCCGACGCGGCACGATCCATGACAGTCGTGTCCAGCGCGACGTCAAGATCTCCGCCTTCAGGAATCCGGTTTTCAGAAACCAGAAGACCGGTGCGGCTCCCGCACCCGGCGGCCCCCAGTAGGGCGGATCCAACGGCACAGAAAAGGCACAAAAAAGGGAATCTACGCACGCATGACACGATGGCTCTTGCGGCGCCTCGAAACAAGGCCGGGATCTCGAGCCTCGACGCTCCTTGACGCTCGAAGAGCGGATAGCCATGACTCGTTGCCTGACGCCGACAAAACCGGTCGACGGCGCGCCCACTGGACCCTCAATCGACGTCCGACTACGGTCGGGCCGTGCTGTCCGACGCGATCGTGCACCCTACGATCATGGTCTCCGACATGGCCCGCGCGCGCGCCTTCTATGAGGGCCGGCTGGGCCTCGAGGTCGTGCGCGATGCCGCACCGTACCTCTTTCTTCGTGTCGGTCCGGGCTACCTCGCGCTCGTCGCGCGGGCCACCGTCACGCCGCCGGCGACGACCCTCTGCGCATTCGAAGTACAGGACCTCGACGCGACGGTGTCCGGGTTGCGCGCGCGCGGCGTCGTCTTCGAGGAGTACGACCTGCCGACCCTGCGCACGGTCGCCGGCATCGCGAAGGCCGGCCCCTTCCACGCGGCGTGGATCCGCGACCCGGACGGGAACTACCTCGGCATCCACGACTCGCCCAAGTGATTGCGCGATCTCCGCGCCTTTCTTGCAGTCCCCATCGCAGGCTTCGCCGAATCGCGGCATGCTCCGCGCATGTCACGCGTGCATGCCTATCCCCCGGACCTCGCTCGGTACGTCGAGAGTCATTGGCCGCCGGATAGAGCGCTCTGGGTCGAACCTGACCTTCTCGACGAGGCTTTGTCCGTCGCATTCCAGGCGTCTCTGACCTCCGAGGAAGCGCGGCCGACGCGCTTTCGCCTTCTGCTCACGCCGGCAGATCGCCTGCCCGAGAACGGCGTGCCCAACCAGGGTGTGCTGCGCCTGAGATTCGATCGGAGTCGTCCGCTCACCGCAGACGAACTCCGCGGTCTGGCTCCCTCGGCGCCGTTCGGGACGGCGCTGATCGGTGCGCATGTCGAGGACGGGGAGCTGCGGATCTGGGGAATCGCTCATTCGGGACCGGCGTGGCTCGCGCCAACCGCTGGAGGGCGCAGTTTGGTCCCCAACTGGACGTACGATCCCATCGTTCACGTCAGCGGTCCTGGGCAACTCGCCGTGCGCTGCGCCGGCAAGCTCGTGGGCGGCCTCGAGCAGGGCTTGCTGGTCGATGCGATGATGGATGCCTTTGACTCCACATGGCTTCCGGCGCTCTTCGCGCGCGAGCGGGATGAAGTCCGAGCCGAGCATGCCGCTCGTCAGGGACGAACCGACGCGCCGACGCTGGTCGAGTCGTCGCTCGTGGCGCGGGTCGGACAACACATGATACGACGCAGCATTCAGCTCGTGCGGGGAGCCCGTCATGGCGGGATGATCTTGATGGTGGATGTCCCACCTGGGGCCGCTCCGATCCACCTCGGCGCATTGCGACTCAAGTATCGGATCGATCAGGACGAGCCCTCCCATCGCTACCGGACCTTGCTCTTCGAGATCCTCGAGCGACTCTCGGCGGCGACGTCGAAGGCGACGGTGGAATGGTCCGATTTCGCGCTCGACACCAGCCCGGAGCTGGAGAAACTCGAGCATGCGGTATTCGAGTTGAGCCGGCTCATCGCGAACCTCACTGCCATCGACGGTGCGGTGGTTCTCGACAAGCGACTTGGGCTCCTCGGCTTCGGCGCCGAGGTGTCCGCGGAGCTCCCCGCGCCTTCACGCGTCTGGCGTGCGCTCGACACCGAAGGCAGGCAGCTCGAGGTCGATGACATCGAAAAGATGGGGACGCGTCATCGAGCGGCGTATCGCTTCGTTCAGGACCACGCGAAGGGCCTTGCCATCGTCGTCTCCCGGGACGGCGGCGTGTCTTTTGTCGTCAATCGCGAACAGGAGGTGGTGGTCTGGGAACAGTCCGTGAGTCCCTGATCTCCTCCCCGAGGCGTAGAGGTAACGCTTTCGCTAACGCTTCCGCGACAACAGCATGCCGTCGCGAACGGTCAGCAGCACCTTCTCGACGCGATCGTCGGCGGCGATCTTGTCGTTGAACGCGGCGATGGCCCGTGCATCGTCGGTCTTCGGGTCGAGCACGGAGCCGCTCCAAAGCGCATTGTCGGCGACGATGAGCCCCCCCGGCCGGAGGAGTGGGAGCGCCGCGTCGTAGTAGCGCGCGTAGTTCGCCTTGTCGGCGTCGATGAAGACGAAGTCGAGTGGCGGGGCGAGCTGGCGGATCGTATCGAGCGCCGGCCCCATGCGCACGTCGATCTTCTTGCCGTGCGGGCTCCTCGCGAAGTAGCGCCGAGCGATCGCCTCCGCCTTCGGGTCGACGTCGCACGTCACGAGGACGCCGTCATCGGGGAGCCCCTCGGCGATCGACAATGCCGAGTAGCCGGTGAACATCCCGATCTCGACCACGCGCCGCGCCCCGATGAGGCGAACCAGCAACTTGAGAAACGCCCCTTCGATGCGCCCCACCTGCATGTGCGGAAAGGACATCGTCGCGTAGGTCTCCTCTCGCAGCTCGTCGAGGAGCGGGGGGACGGGATCGGAGTGCGCGGCGGCGTAGAGCTCGATGGGCTCGGAAACGAGGTTCATGCTTCAACATACCTTTCCGCTGCTGGGTGGATCGAAAACCGAAGGCTACGCATGGGTCCAGGGAAGCGCCGAAGCGTCACCGAGCACCTCGACGTCGTGGAACGATGCGTAATCGATGGTGCGCGTTCCGTCTTTTTCAATCGTGAGCACGTCGACGTGACGAGCGTTCCACACGATGTCTTCCAGCCGGTACATGTGTCGTGCGTGGATCGGTTGCCCCATGGTCTCATCGAGCCCGGTGAACGCGAGGTAGATCTCCGCCTTTTGCGCCCGCAGCGCTCCGAGCGCAGCCTCCCCGCCCCAGAACGGGCTCTGCTCGTCGATGCGGTGCATCGGGACCCACGTCAACGCGAAGAGAGCCGTGCGGTCGCGCACCAGAGGTAGTTCGCGAGGGACGCGCGTGATGTCACCTTCGCGCGTCGTCTGTACGAGCAGCACGATGACGCGGAGCTGCCCCTCGACCAGCATGTTGCCGCGCCAGTTGGCGAGTCGGAACACCAGGTGCGGCACCCCATCTCGCACGGTGCAGACAATCTTTTCGCCGAAGAGCACGCGCGCCGTCGGCCGCGCGAACTTGGCGAATGTGACGCCGACGATGAGCGCGACCGCGAGCGTGCCGATGAGGGCTTCCACCACCACGACGAGGTGGCCATACCGCGTCGCCGGCGACATCGCGCCATAGCCGATGGTCGCGAACGTCTGCACGCTGAAATAAAACGCGTCCTCGAAACCGTCGGCGTTTGCAACGCAACCCGGCTCTATCGCGTAGAGCACCGCAAAGAGCACGTTCGTTCCCAGCCAGCAGGCCGTGACGTACGCGAAGAAGCTCCACCACGGCATGGCCAGGACCCTGTGGTAGAGGTCTTCGAAGAAAGACACCTGCTGGCCGAGGCTGTGGATGGCCGGCGCGCGCGCGCCGGGGATGAAGCGAATCTTTCTTGGCGCACGAGGTTCACCGTCTTTCGGCACGGTGCGCGCAGCATACCCGTCGTTGACCAGACAGGTGCCAAAGAGATGCGTTTCCGCCGCAAAGGGCTCATTCGCCGGCGCGTCGGGTGGGGTCGAACCGATAGCAATATCTTAACGGCATTTTTAGCTGGCAGGCCGTAAAAGCGGTGTGCACGACGCGCCGCGAACGCGCGCTCGGGCATCTCGAGTCCATGCCGCCCCCGTTGAAAGTCGCTCCCGGCCACACCCTGGAAGGTCGGTTCTTGCTCATCGAGGAGATCGGGCAAGGGGGGATGTCGACCGTGTTCAAGGCTCGGGACCTCGAGAACGCGGGAGCGCTCGTGGCCGTGAAGGTTCCGCTGCCGCAGTATTCGAATGTCGTCGGCAGTTGGTCCTTGTTCCAGCGTGAAGCTGAGATCGGCAGCGCGCTGGACCACCCGTACATTTTACGATTCGTCGAGCTGGCCCCGAACAAGCGTCGACGGCTCGTCGTCACCGAGTACGTCGAGGGAAGGACGCTCGCTACGCGGGTCGGCCATGGGCGACGGCTGCCGGAGGTGGAGGCGCTTCGTATCACAAGCCGCGTCTGCGAGGCGGTCGCTTACCTGCACGGCCAGGGGATCGTGCATTACGATCTGAAGCCGGGAAACGTCATCCTGTGTTTCGACGGATCGATCCGCTTGATCGACTTTGGGATGGCACACAAGGTCGCCGGAAGCCGTCTCGCCCTCTCCGGGCCAGCGCCTCCGATGGCGAGTGCGGAGTACGTCGCCCCCGAGCAGCTTCGTCGACAGCGGGGGCGGCCGAGCGTGGATATCTATGCGCTGGGTGCCATGTTGTACGAGATGCTTACGGGTCATCCACCGTTTGGCGGCGACGACCCGTTCGTCGTCGTGAGTGCGCGCCAGATTGGCGACCCGAAAGCACCGCGCAAACTGAACTCGACCATATCCGTGCAGGCGGAAGAGATCGTCTTGCGCGCCCTGCGCCGCGATCCGACCGAGCGCTACGCAAGTGTCGCCCGGCTCAAGGCAGATCTCGACGCTTCAGCGAACGTGCGCGTTTCCGGTCTCGCTGACCATCTGGTTGAAGTCACGGCCTGGCGCAAGCGGCTGCGATGGATGCGGTACATCGCCGTCGTTGCGATCGCGCCACTCGCATTCCTGGTCGCAGCGTTTCGGCTTCTGTGGTGGTACCTGGATCGAAAGCCCTAGGGAAGCGTCGGTGTTTTTCGCCGATACCGGCGCGCTGGCGTCGTCGGCCGGCCTCACAATACGTTGGGTATTCCTCGGCCGGCCTTCTAGCCATCGCTTGGTCTTGGCGAAAACCACCGGCGCTTCCTTCGCTCTTCGACGAGGTATTCGGCGCGTCAGGGGTGCAATGGATCCTCCTGTGCTCATGACGAGAGCGCGGGCGCTTGTCGACTTCCCCCCTCTATTTTGAGGCGGCCAACTATGCCAGCCCGATGGTTTGTGGGGCGGGGACGCGAAAGCACGAACCGTTGGGGACCCTGCCTGACACCGATGGCGACCGGTTACTAACGTCCACACACATCCCAATGGGTGTCCCCGCTCGGCCGATCCCGTTCCCACGACTTCTATTAGATGAGGCTGCAAATGACGAAATCGAGATATGTCGCGTTCTTGCCGGTCCTGTTTGCTTTGGGGTGCGGAGACAGTTCTTCGACCCCCCCCGGCGGAGCCGATAGCGGAGGAACCAGCAGCGGCAGTAGCGGCGCGGGAAGCAGCAGCGGGAGTAGCAGCGGGAGTAGCAGCTCCAGTGGAGCGGGAAGCAGCAGCGGTAGCAGCAGCTCCAGCGGCGCGGGAAGTAGCAGCGGTAGCAGTAGCTCCAGCGGAGCGGGAAGCAGCAGTGGGAGCAGTAGCTCCAGTGGAGCGGGAAGCAGCAGCGGTAGCAGCAGCTCCAGTGGAGCGGGAAGCAGCAGCGGCTCGGCGACCACGCCCGACGGGGGAGATGCCGCGAGCGTCACGCCCGAGGCCGGCGCTTCGGAGAGCGGGTCCTCGGAAGGCGGCGCGTTGGGCTGGCATTCTGTGACGACCAGCCTGTCGGCCATGTTTTCGCTAAAGAATCTCTGGGGCAGTAGCGCCACCAATATCTGGGCATGCGGTGACGACGGAACGCATGGATGGTTGGCGCACTGGGACGGGACGATGTGGACGGCAAGTCAGCCCGCCGGAGCGACGACTCCCGCTCTCAGCGACCTTTGGGGCGCAAGCGCGCAGGACATCTGGGCCACGGGTGACGGCGGTGCCATCTATCACTACAACGGAACGGCATGGACCGCGCAGACCAGCGGGACGGTAAATCCCCTGTCCGCTGTCTACGGGACTGCGACTACCGACGTCTGGGCGGTTGGCGATTTCGGAACCGCCCTCCACTGGAACGGAACCGCGTGGACCAGCATGAACGCTGGGACGACGACCACCAATTTCGGTGCGGTTTGGGCGGCGTCGGCGATGGATGTGTGGGTCGTCGGAGATTTGGGGGCGATCCGTCATTACAACGGCACGACCTGGGCGCCGTCGACGAGCGGAACGGTGCAAAAGCTCGGAGACGTCTGGGGTGTCGCGGCGAATGACATCTGGGCGAGTGGTGCCGCGGGAGTTCTCGACCACTGGAATGGAACCGCGTGGACGGTCTCGATGCTCAATACGCCAGCGGTCGGCGCGGCCCACGCCTCACTGAACGGCTTACGAGGAACCGGCGCAACGGATATCTGGGTGATGGGAGATCTAGGGGCGATCTTCCACTACGATGGCACGGCATGGTCGCCGTCGGTGAGCGGCGCGACGAACAACCTTGCTGCCGTTTGGCCTGTGCCCGGGGGCTCGCCGGATGCGTGGGCAATCGGGGACTTCGCCACCATCCTTCGCCACAACTGAAGTTCGGGACCGATCTGCCGCACCGCGCGCGATGCGCGGTGCCGAGGTGAGTATGATGAAACGCATTCAAATTCATGTTCCCGTAGCCTTCGCACTCGCAGTGACGACCGTGCTTGCTTGTGGGAGCGACAACAACCAAGCAGCGACAGACGGAGGCGGAGGCGATAGCACCGCGCCCGGTAGCGACGGCGCAAGTCCAGGCAAGGATGGCGCGTCTTCGGGCGACTCGGCGGCAAAGGCCGATACAGGAACAAAAGTCGATAGCGGTCAGGGTCAGGACGGGGCCACCGCCGAGGCCGGGGGCCCGGGTACGTGCTCGGACGCTTGGTGCTGGCAAACGCCGCCGGCCGTCAATGCAAGCTATCCCTCGCTTTCGTCCATTTGGGGCAGCAGCCCGACAGACATCTGGATCACTGGCGATGGAGGAACTCTCCTGCACTGGAACGGTGTCATGTGGGCGGCTTCGACCCAGGGGGTCAACAACCTCAACTCCGTCTGGGGCACCAGCCCAACGAACGTGTGGGTGACCGGCGATTTCGGAACATTGCTTCACTACGACGGGATGTCGTGGACGACCACGATCCTCACCCCGCCTGCGCCCATCGCTCTACCGGACGCCGGCGCTCTCGACGCCACGCCAGATGTTGCCGCGATCATCGAGGCAGGCGTAAGCGACGCGGTCGCGAGCGATGTGGGAACGGGCGACGTGGGGGTTGGCGCCGCGAGCGATGCTGGCGCGGTCGCGCTTCCGCTCAGCGAGGTCTGGGGAACATCGGCCAGCGATGTCTGGGTGGTCGGGGACCAAGGATCGATATGGCATTACAATGGTACTGTTTGGTCTTACGTCGACTCCGGCTTTACGGCGAACCTCTCGTGGGTATGGCCGGTCGCCGCGAACAACGTATGGGTCGTCGGGGACACGGGCTTCATCGGTCACTACGACGGCACGGCGTGGACTCCATCTACCAGCGGAACGACGAACAATCTGAGCGCGATTTGGGGCAGCAGCGCGACCGATATCTGGGCCAGCGGAAAGGTCCATACGATGGTCCATTGGAACGGCACGACATGGTCTCCCTCGACGGTCAGCGCTCCCGGTGATCTCAACGGGCTGGCTGGACGGAGCGCGAGCGATATTTGGGTGACCGGCGATTTCGGCGCGCTCTATCATTACGACGGAACGGCATGGACGCTGTCGCAGAGTGGAACGATGAATGCCTTGGCGAGCGTCTTTCCGATTCCCGGTGGCGGAGCAATGGATCTCTGGGCCGTTGGTGATCTCGGCACGATACTCCGTCATAAGTGAGGTTTTGTGCCCGCACGCCGACACGCGACATATCCATGGCTTCTCACCGCGATAGGTCTCGGCTGTTCCACTGGGGATAGCCGAGCGCCCAGCGCCGGCGTTGCCGACGCGACAGCCGATTCGTCGCCCGCCGAGTCGGGAGGCGATGATGCGATGGAGTCGGGAAGCGACGCCGTCGGCGGGGAGGAAGGGACGCTAACGACCGAGGCGGCAGCAGAGCACGAGGCTGCCGCCCCATTCTTGAGGACCGTCTTCTTGCTCGTGATGGAGAACAAGAACCTCATCCAATTGAAGGGCAATCCGGCAGCACCGTTCGTCAACTCGCTGTTCTTGTCGGCGGCCAGCGCCCAGCAATATTACAATCCGCCGCGAAATCACCCGAGCGAGCCCAATTACGTGTGGCTCGAAGCCGGCGACTCCCTCGGCATCCCCGACGACAACGACCCTGCCATCAACGCGCGGGATACGCCCGATCACCTCGTTGCCTATCTCCAGAGAGCTGGCATCAGCTGGAAGGCTTACCAGGAGGACATCTCGGGGACCGACTGCCCGTTGACGCCCGTTGCTCTCTACGGCCCGAAGCACAATCCATTCGTGTTTTTCAAGGATGTGACTGGAAAGAACAATCCAGCCGATCCCTTCTGCATCCAGCACATCCGCCCGTTCTCCGAGTTTGCCGCGGACCTGAAGAACTACACCGTCGCCCGTTACAACTTCATCACGCCGAATCTGTGCAACGACATGCACAGCTGCGCGACGCAGATTGGAGACGCGTGGATGCAGTCGACGGTGTCGATGATCCTCGCCTCGCCGGCGTACCTCGACGGAGGAGTCTTGTTCATCGCATGGGACGAGGCGGACGGGGGCGACGGCCCGATAGGCTTGTTCGCACTTTCGCCGATCGCCAAGGCGGGCTACTCGAATACGACGACGTATTACGACCACAGCTCGCTTCTCAAGACGCTGCAAGAGATATTCGGGGTCACGCCGCTCTTGCGACATGCGGGTGATCCAGGCGTCAACGACCTGAGCGATCTGTTCTCGAGCTTTCCCTGATCTTCGGCGATTCTTCCGGTCTC
>JALYHX010000554.1 GCA_030776305.1 Myxococcota bacterium | reverse complement strand
CAACTGCACCGCGGCGACGCACGTCGTGCTCTTCAGAGCGATCGCGATGAAGACGTCGAGCCCCTTCCCTTGGAACAGTGAGAGCAGTGCGACGCCGAGCACGAACGGTTGCACCAGCGCCAATCGGGTGAGGAAGGCCGACAGTGGCACGTGCGCCACGCGAACGAGGACGAGCACGACGACCAGGAGAACCACCGTCCAGTCTGCGAGCCCAACGGGCACGAACGCGACCCCCGTCACGACAGCAAGGATCGCGAACATCTTGAGGGACGCTGGTGCACGATGGATCGGCGAGTCGAGGTGCGCGTAGCTATGCAGAAGGTGCGTGCCGCTCATGATCGAGGCGTCTCGACGTCCGTGACTCGCCGCAGACCGGCGCTCGGTGCCAGCGCGCAACCAATCGCCAGACAGACGGCAAAGACGAGCAAGGTGCCCATCAGCGCGGCCAGCGACGTGCCAAGGAGCGATCCATCCAGACCGGGGATCGAGTAACCGCGGAGGGGCGCGGGGAGCGAGAGGCGCGCTCGGGAGGGCTCGATACCGAGTCGCTCGACGACTCTTTCCAAGCCGTCCGGCCAGCTGCACGCAAAAGGGCTGACGAAGAGTGCGAGCGCCATGGAGACCGGAAGGCCAAACAGCGCGACCGCCAGCGCTGGACGGGACTTCACCGAAGGGTCTGCGATGGGACCCAGGAGCTCCGGGCGAAGGCGCATCACGGTCGCTACTACGAGGGCGGCAATCAAAGCTTCGCCGAGCCCGATGACGGCATGCACGCCGCTCATTGCCGACAGAACAAGCGCGGGAGCGGCGACGCCTGACAGGGTGAGCTCGCCCGCGCAGGCCGCCGCCGCGACGACGGTAGCCACCCACGAGCCGAAAGCGACTCCTGCGATTCCCCTCACGCTGCGCGGTCTCCCCCCTCCCGCGACGGAGCGGTAGAGCGTGAAACCAACGAGGGGCTGCAAGACTGCCATGTTGAGCACATTTGCGCCGAGCGCGAGCAGACCGCCGTCGCCGAAGACCAGACACTGCAGCACGAGGACAGCCGTCATCACGATGACTGCCGTCGAGGGGCCAACGAGGACTGCGGCCAGCACCCCCCCGACCAGGTGCCCAGACGTTCCGCCCGCGACGGGAAAGTTGAGCATCTGCGCGGCGAACACGAAGGCCGCCGTCACACCAACCGTCGCGGCTCGGCGCGGCCCAAAGCCCTTGCGAGCATGGGCGCAGGCTATCCCCACAGCGGTGGCCGACAGAGTCGCACAGGCCAACGAGACGGGCGCCGAGAGCAGGCCGTCAGGGATGTGCATGAGGCTCGACCTCGAAGATGTCCTCGTAGCGCAACCCCATGACCTCGCGCCCAGCTTCGGCAAGATGACCGGAAGGGACGCCGCGGTAGCGGGCCGCGAAGGCTGCGGTGAAGCGGACGTCGATGGACTGTCCGGTTGACCGGCGACGATAGATCGTGTGCGTTTGCGCGGCCGCCGCGTCAACGAGGTTCAGGTTGAGCTTGCCGAGGCTCGCGCCCGTCGCGGCAGCGGCGCCGTCCGCGATGCACGAGTACTGCACCTCGTGCGGCGTGTAGTGAACAACCTCGACGTCGAAGCTGCCCCGAGGCAATCCTAGTGCACGAAGGGCGAACTCCCCCATCCGGAAGCCGGCGACGGCCCACGGCCCCGCACCGCCGTGAATGTTCGCGACGAGCGCCAGCTTCGCGTCGACATCTGACCCAGACGTTGCCTCTGCGACCTGCGGCCTCGTCGGTGGTCCAGCGCACGACGCGCCGGCCAGAACAACGAGCGCGATCGCTGCGCTTCTCCGGTCGATCTCATTGACGCGGTACCACTTCATGCCTCATGCCTCAGCTCGATCCTTCGGCCGGCGAGACCGTTCGTAGCACGCATACATACGATCATACCAAGCAGTCACGAAACCGCGGGAGTGACCGGACGACGAGCATCACCATCGCCCACGTGGACGGCGTCTAGAGCAAGGCGCTGCCATGCGACGACTGCGCTCTCCTAAGCTTCGTCTTGCCTCACCTTCCGCTCATCGAGCAAGCGCAGGCGCGTGTGATTCCAATCGACGCGGGCACCTTCAATGTCCATCCGGGAGCGAGTCTGACCAATTCCCACGCCTTCCAAACTCTACGGCGCACGAGTCAGTCGGAGAGGCGCGCCTCTTGAGCTCGAAGGTGCGCGAGTCAGTCGGAGCGGTGAGCACTCGCTTATTGACCCCTCATCGCGGCGCGCGCACCTGAACCCCCAGAAGCGTTCCGGCGTTGCTCAAGAGGTATGCACGGTCGCCAAAGGCGCCGGGCGTCTGCGAAAACCCGCTCCCGAGATCGATTCCGTCGATTGGACGCCCGTCGATTGGAGACAGCAAGAATGCGCCATAACGACTGGTCCCGACGAGAAGCGCCCCTGCGATGGCCACCGGCGCCGTGATGCCGCCTTCGGGGATCGGTAACCGCCAGAAAACCCGGCCGTTTGCCGGATCCAGCGCAGACAATCCGCTTTCGGCGCTGGACGCGAGCAGGACTTCGCGAGCCGGGACTGGCGGCCCACCGCGCACGTAAAAGGGACTTTGTCGCGCGGGCTGGTGTTCGGACTCGCGCCAGAGAGTCAAGTCCGTGACGCCGAC
>JALYHX010000553.1 GCA_030776305.1 Myxococcota bacterium | reverse complement strand
CAATCCGGTGGCGCAGAACTGTGATGCGAGTCAGCTGCTCTTCTGCGATCCGGGAACGAGTCTCTGCAAGACCTGGAAGACGGCGAGTGCGGGCGGGACGTGCGGGCTCTCGTTCCTCGACGCGTCCTTCACGGTGTGTACTGCCGGAGCCAACTGCAAGACCGCAACCGGGTCGACCACGGGGACATGTGAGGCCCCGGCCGCCGATGGAGCGATGTGCGACGGGCCCGGAATGACGGGACCCAAGTGCTTCGCGCCGGCGGTGTGTGCCAACGGCGCGTGCAAGATTCCCGATCCCGCGAGCTGTCGCTAGAGCAGCCAGCCCGCGCCAAACGGCATTCGTGAGTCCTTCACCCTTTCACCGTCGGACGCGACGTCGCTCGCTGAACCGGAGCCCGACAAGATGGACGTCGGTAACCGTGGACCGAATGATCGCGGCGACACGGCGACCGACACACACCACGAATGCGCCAGACGCTCCGCAGACTGGTCTCAGCGCTTGGCGTTGGCTGGGCCGTGCGCCGCCCTGACAATTTCGACGTCCTGTTCCTTCTTGAGGAGGACACCCAGGAAAGGGAGCCCGCGTACGAGCTGTTCTTGCCCCAGGCCCGAAAGCATCAGCGCTGCCATCCAGTCGACGAGCTCGCTCGTCGATGGGCGCTTTCGCAACCTTGGCACCGCTCGGAGGTCATAAAACGCCCGGATGGCTTGATCGACGAGCGCGTCGTCGACCGTCGGATGATGGACCCGCACGATGCGCTTCATCCGCTCCTGATGGGGGAAGTCCAGGAAATGGAAGATGCAGCGGCGAAGGAGCGCATCGGGAAGCTCCTTCTCGTTGTTCGATGTGATGACCACGACGGGCCGCTCGGTTGCGATGACTTCGTCGCCCGTCTCCGGAATGACGAAGCGCATCCGATCCAGCTCGTCCAGCAGGTCATTGGGAAAATCGAGATCGGCCTTGTCGATCTCGTCGATGAGCAAGACGACACGCCGGGTCGACGCGAGCGCGCTACCGAGCGGCCCAAGCCTGATGTACCTGCGGATGTCCTTGACGTCGCCGTCGCCGAACCGTGCCTCGTAAAGGCGTTGCACGGTATCGTAGACGTATAAGCCGTCATGCGCGCGCGTCGTCGACTTCACTGGCCAGCGCAACAGGTCGAGCGACAGCGACTCGGCGATCGCCTGGGCCAGCAATGTCTTGCCAGTACCGGGCTCGCCTTTGACGAGAAGAGGGCGCTCGAGTGCGATCGCACAGTTGACGGCCGCGTCGAGGGGCTCGTCGGTCAAATAACTGGGCGTGCCGGAAAAACGGTGGAACTCGGTAGGCACGGCCGATCGAATGCGAGGGTCTCAGACGATGGCGGCGCGGGCGTTACGTGTCCTGTCGTCGCGTTCTTTCAGCGATTCGAGGATGATGACCGCCGTCTCTTCGATTGCCCGCCCCGTGACGTCGATGACCGGCCAATCGGGGTGACGGGCGAAGATCTGGCGCGCGTAATCGAGCTCCTGGTTGATCTGTTCGCGCAGCCCGTAGCCGGCGTCGCTGGGCATTCCAAGCTGCTTGAGGCGGGCCTTTCGGATTTCGATAAGTTGGTCCACGTTGATCGTGAGTCCAATGACGCGGTCCTGCGGTGCTTCGTCGAGCTCCGGCGGGACTCGCACGCCAAGAACGATCGGTTGATTGGCCACCTTGAGACCGCGCTGCGCCAGCAATGTCGACAGCGGCGTCTTGCTCGTCCGACTGACGCCGCAGAGGACGAGATCCGCCTTCTTGAAATTTCGCGGCTCTTTCCCGTCGTCGCTCTTCACTGCGAACTCCACGGCTTCGATGCGCCGGAAGTACTCCTCGCTGAGCGGTAGCATGCCGCTAGGCATGTTGATGGGCTGGCGCTCGAGAAACGCAGCGAGCTTGCCGATGAGTGAGCCGATGAGGTCGACCGCCTCGACCTTCAGCTCGTAGCTCTGCGCGTGAATGAACTCGCGCAGCTCCGGGCTGACGACCGTAAAGACGACCAGAGCCCCGTCTTTGGCAGCGTTTTCGAGCACGGGTCGGACAGCCTCGGCCGCGCGCATGCGCGTATGCAAACGGACGTGGACGCCAGATTGCGGGAACTGCAACATCGCGGCACGGACGGCCTTCTCAGCCGTTTCGCCCGTCGAGTCGCTGAGAATGTCGATGCGTCGAGTCTCCAACCGAGTCTCCATGGATGCCGTAACCGCGCCGAGCATAGCGCCGGGCGAGGGAACGAGCGCAAGCGAATCGGACGGCGCAGCGCGCCAAAGGAGCCGCCGGGGTCAGCGCTCCCTGCGCTTGACGATTTGACCTTTTGCCTTCTTGAGCGCAGGGACGACCGGGGGCGGCGGACGGCGCGGCGAAGCGTTCGCGGCGACGAGGGTCGATGCGTTTGCCGGACCGGACGCCGCGGCGGTTCCCGCTCTCGCCGTCGAGGTGGCGATGGGCGCCTTGGCCGAGGCTGTGGGTGCCGCCTTCGTTGCAGGCGCTGCCGCCGGACGTGCGGCGGGTTGCGGTCGCGAAGCCGATTGCGTCCGCGCGCCGCGCGCGGGAGCGCCGTTCGGCTCACCGGTTTGAACGAACCCTCGAACGAACGCCCCTGGGGCAATGGCGACACGTGGGGCACGGACGTCGCCGACGACGCGAGCTCCGTCTTCCAGCGAGACCGCCTCCTCTCCCACCAGATCCCCTTTGACCGCTCCGCGCACGATCAGCCGACGACCGCGCACGCCAGCGCCGACCATTCCGTGGGCATCGATCGTGACATCACCACCGACCGTGATGTCCCCTTCGACGAAGCCTTGTACTTCGAGATCGACGGCCCCGGTCACGCGGCCCCGTATCCGCGTCGTACGTCCGATGACCGAGACGTTCGCCGCCATGTCAGACATCCATGTCGACGTTGCCCTTGAACTGGGCTCCGTCGGCGATTGTCACGCGTGCGGCTTTCACGTTGCCGATGACGCGAGCGCCCGATTGCAGGTCGACGCGCTCGGTCGCGGTGACGTTTCCGGTGAGCGCTCCGGCCACCACCAGCGAGCCTCCGACGACGTCGGCCTCGACGATCGCGCCGTGCTCGATGGTGACGCCTTCCTTCGCGGACAGTTTGCCGCGCACCGTGCCCGCCACGGTGATGTCCTCGTCGGTCGTGATTTCTCCTTCGACGGTGATGCCCGCCCCGATGACCGTGCTCGCCATGGGTTTCTCCAATCGTCCTAGCGTCGCGCGGGCCCACGCCCACGCGTTTCGCCTCGTGAAGCACCGCCAAGCTCCGGCGGAAGGTCGAACTCGCAATCGAGTCGTCCCGAGTAGCGCGCGCCATCCTCGATCGCGACGACCGTGCCGCGCAGATTGCCGCTCACACGGGCGCCGGTGGCAACGCGAATCGGACCGGTCGCAGTCACATCCCCCTCGAACGTGCCGGCGATCGTGACGGCGTGGGCCTCGACCGCTTGACTGGTAACACTTGCGCCTTCTGCGATTGTGAGGTCGCCCCGTATGGCGAGCTCCCCCTCGACGAACCCCTCGACGACGAGATCCCCCTCCCCATGGACTCGGCCGCGGATACGCGCGCTGCTACCAATGCGTGCTTCGCCGACGTTACCGCCGCGGATTGTCGCGCGTGCTTGTCCCATACCGGGGCCGCGAAGCTAGTACAGCCGCCTTCTCGTCACAAGCTGCACTAGAACATGACCACGCACATCGCCCGCTGGGACCTCGACAAGACGTATCTGCGCACGGAGTTCGACACCCTGCGCGATCTGGTAACGACCGCGCTCGAGCGGCCGGACCAGAAGCGCACGAACCCGGGCGCTTCCACACTCCTCCGAGAAATGGTTCGCGCCGGCGTGCGCGTACACATCCTGTCGGGCTCCCCGGAACAAATGCGGCGGCGTCTCGAGGACAAGCTGCGCCTCGACGGAATCGTGTGGGATACGTTCACGCTGAAGCCAAATTTGCAGAATTTGTTGAGGCTTCGGTTTCGCGCGGTGCGAGAGCAGCTCGGGTACAAATTGCCGGCGCTCCTGCGCGCACGCGCCCGCCTGGCCGAGGAGGGGAAACGTCCGGCTGCGTTCACCGAGACGCTCGTCGGCGACGACGCCGAGGCCGATGCGTACGTCTACTCTTTGTACGCCGATTTCTTGGCCGGGCATATTGGCGAAGACGTGCTTTTCCGGGTTCTCGAGCGGGCACGCGTTTACGACGACGTCGTCGCTGCCGCGATGCAGACCGCCCGGGTGGTCGAGCGTGCGGACGTGGTGGAACGTATTCTCATCCACCTCGAGCGGCAGACTCCGCCCGGCGACTTCAGTGCGTACGGACCGCGCATCGTCCCTTTCTACAACTATCTTCAGGCGGCCTTCGTCCTTCATGAGGATGGACGCCTCGATGCCGACGGCGTCATTCGCGTCGCGGTGGAGCTCGTCACCGAGCACCGCTTCGATGGGGACGCACTCGCCCGCAGCTACCGTGACCTCGTCCGCCGCGGGCATTTGTTGGGCGCGGCAGTCGACGCGATCGGCACGTCGGTCGATGCCTGGCTGGCGCAGGGGCAAGTCCCGGCGCGGGAGGAACTGCGGGCGATGGCGGCGCGCTTACCCGCGATTGCGGACGAGGCCCGAGCTGCGGCGACGCCACGCTTGCCGGGCGCAGAGCGACCGATGCCTGACTACGTCGAACTCGCCGAAGCGCACAACGCACGACGCCGACGCTAGCGACGCGATCATGCATTCACAAAACGAGAGGAGCCGATCGCTCCTACTCGGCAAGTCATACCCAGGCGTTGTTCAGGATCTCGCCGATGCCGCCGGCACCGGGAACGATGTACTGATGGTCGTCGAGCCCGCGCTCCTCGGCCCAGTGCGTCCCGGGGACAGTCGCCAGCACTTTGTGGTCGCTCATGCCGCGGTCGACGCGAAGCGCATACACGAGCGCGTGCGGATGCGCGGTCAGCACATGGCGAAGGTATTCCGGGGTGACGATGAGATGCATCGTGATGCAGCGGCCAGGGACTCCTTCGAGTCGCGTCATGTAGTGATCGAGCGCGCTCACGAGCGACGATCCCGTCGCAGCCATGGGATCGGGAAAGAGGATGGTGCGTCCTTCGACATCGCGGCCGATCTTGGCGTCGTGCCAGGTCGCGCCCGTGACGTGCCCTTGGCTGTCGGTGGTGCGCGACATGAATAGATGGTCCTGGCGGACGCAGGAAGGATCGAGCAGCCCGTTC
>JALYHX010000552.1 GCA_030776305.1 Myxococcota bacterium | reverse complement strand
CCGTCGCCGTGGCCGGCGAAGTCGCGACGCGCATTCCAGGTCACGACGGGGGGCCTTCCCTGGAGGCGTGCGTGTACACCCAACCGGATGCGGTGCGCGCGGTTGTCCTTTGCCATCCGCATCCGCTTTACGGCGGTAGCATGCATAGCCCCGTGCCTCTCGTCATCGCCAAGGCGCTCTCGGGCGCGCTGCAGCAAAGCGTCGCCTGGGTGCGCTTCAACTTCCGGGGCGTCGGCACGAGCGAGGGGTCTTACGATGACGGACGCGGAGAGGTGGACGACGCGCGTGCGGCGATCGAGTACGTACAAGCCTTCGCGCCACGAGCCCGCGTCGCCGTATGTGGGCACTCCTTCGGCTCGTGGGTAGGCCTCAGGGCGGCTGCGTCCAAGCCGGTGGTCGATCGCGCGCTGCTGATTTCTCCGAGCACGCGGTTCTTCGCGTTCCGTGGTGACGCGCTCCAGTTCGCGGGGCAGACGACGATTTTCATCGGAAGCGAAGACGAGTACAGCGGCGTGGATGAGGCGCGCGCTCTGGCGGTCGAGCTTGGAGCCGATATTCGTGTCTTCGACGGCTTCGACCACCACTTCACGAAGTCTCGGCGCGCTCTGGCAGAAGCGGCGCTGCCTGTCGTCGCGTCCGAGGCAATGAATCCATGAGCGAACGCAAAGGGGTTACGTCGACGGACAGCGTCCAAGCGGGCGACGAAAAGCGACAAGCCTTCGACGCGTTGGTGATGCCGATCGTTCAGACCGCCACGTATTCGTTTGCCGACACTGCCGAGATCGTCGCCTACACGGAAGGCCGTCACCCCAACGAGGACCGCGGGGAATATGGGCGATACGGCAACCCGACCGTCCGAGCGGTGGAGAAGCGGCTGGCCGCCCTCGAGGGAACCGAAGACGCGGCCCTCTTCGCGAGCGGGATGGCTGCGGTCACGACCACATTGTTCGCGCTGCTCCGCAGCGGCCAGCACGTCATTCTCTTTCGCGACTGTTACCGCCGCACGCTCGAGTTCGTGACCGATGTCCTGACGCGCTTCGGTGTCATGCATACGCTCCTCGACAGCGGGGATATCGACGCGCTCGCGGGCGCGATACGTCCGGAGACACGCCTCGTCGTCAGCGAGTCTCCGACCAATCCGCATCTGTCGTGCGTCGACCTCGAACTCCTGGCGAAGGCGTGCAAGGGCCGACGCACGGTGAAGTCGATGATCGACGCGACGATCGCGACACCGGTCAACCTCCAGCCCGCCGCCTTCGGTATCGACCTCGTCATGCACAGCGCGACCAAGTACCTCGCCGGCCACAACGACGTGTTGGCAGGGGTCGTCTGTGGCCCGTCCGGATTGGTGTCGCTCATTCGCGACCTGCGCGGCGTACTTGGAGGTGTGTGTGATCCGCAGGCCGCCTTCCTGGTCGGCCGGGGTCTGAAGACATTGGCCCTGCGCGTGGAGAAGCAGAACGCCAGCGCGATGGCCATCGCAGAATGGCTCGAGCGCCACCCGCGCGTCGAACGCGTCTATTATCCCGGACTGCCATCCCATCCGACTCACGCGATCGCGCGCGTGCAGATGCGCGGCTACAGCGGCCTTTTGAGCTTCATCGTGAAGGGGGGCTTCTCTGCAGCCAGCCGCATGGTCGATGCGACGAGACTCGCGCGCATCGGTCCGAGCTTCGGGGGCGTCGAAACGCTGATCGAACAGCCCGCGGTCATGAGCTACTACGGAATGTCGACAGAGCAGCGGCAGGCTGTCGGCATCGCCGATGGGCTCGTGCGGTTTTCGGTCGGTGTGGAGGATGCAGTGGACATCATCGCAGACCTGGATCAGGCGCTCCGCGCGTCCGGTTAGCGCTCGGTTCGATTCTCATCGCAGCATCGCGAGGATCGCGCTCGCGTTCGCTGCGGTCTCGCGCGCCGTCGTCGGAGACTCCTCCGTGATCGGTTGCTCTTCGAGAAGCTCGGGCGGCACGTCCATCAAGAAGCGACTTGGCGTGCGCGCAATGGCCTTCCCCCGGAGGACGCGCGACTTGGCCCGCGACAGCACCAGCCGGTCACGCGCCCTCGTGACCCCCACGTACAGCAGTCGACGCTCTTCTTCGACATCCGCTGCGCCGTCCATCACGTCCGTCGCGCGCGCATCGAGCGTTCGGGCGTGCGGCAGGTAACCCTCTTCGCAGCCGATGACGAAGACGACGTCGAACTCCAACCCCTTGCTGCCATGCAGCGTCGACAGTGTCACGACGTCTCCGGCTTCATCCGCATCGGCGTCATTCCCCATCGTCAGCGAGTGCAAGAACGACGACAATCCGTCCATCGGCTCGTCGCCCCGCGTCTCGCGCCGCGCCAGCGCCGCGATCACCCATTCGACATTGGCCCAGCGCTTCGCCGCGGTATCTGGCGTCGGCGCGCTCGCATCGATCTCGCGTTTGAGCTCCACGCTCGTACATACCGCCCGCGCCACCTCGCTGGGCGGGCGCTTGTCGCCGAACAGCTGACGGCGTGTCGCCACGACGAGTTGCTCGAGCGCTCGGCATCCCTCGCGGGCGCCGCTCGGCACGTCGTCCTGCGCCGCGACGCGTTCGATCGCTTGCCACAGCGTCCACCGCTGCCGTGCCGCGTGTAGCGCCAGCTTTTCGAGCGTCGCCTCACCGATCCCGCGGGGGGGATAGTTGACGACGCGGCGCAAGCTGATCTCGTCGGCCGGATTGAGGGCAAGCTTGATGTACGCGAGGACGTCTTTGACCTCCTTGCGCTCGAAGAACTGCACGCCGCCGAGGACACGATGGGAGATGCCCTGCTCGCGAAGCGCCTCCTCGATCAGCCGCGACTGGGCGTTCGATCGATACAAGACCGCCACGTCGCGCGGTCGCTTCCCGTCGTCGCGAACGAGTCGCCGGATCTCGCGCGCGACCCAAGTCGCCTCGGCCTCGGGGGTCGGTGCGACGCCGAGACGCACGGCGTCTCCACCTTCGCGGTCGGTCACGAGGACTTTGGGCCACTTGGCGTCGGTTCGCTTGGCAATGATCGCGTTCGCGACGGCCAGAACGGGCCTCCGGGAGCGATAGTTCTGTTCGAGCTTGACCACGTGTGCCCCGGGGAAGTGCCGATCGAACTCGAGGATGTTACGCACGTCCGCCCCGCGCCACCCGTAGATCGCCTGATCATCGTCGCCAACGGCGCAGATGTTTCGCCGCTCCCCGCAGAGCAAGCGCAGGAGCTCGAGCTGGGCTCGGTTCGTGTCCTGATACTCGTCGACCAGCACGTGCAAGAACCGCGTTTGCCAGCGCGCGCGGACCTCGTCGACGCTCTTCCAGAGGCGCGCCACCTCGCAGACAAGGTCATCGAAGTCGTACGCGCGATACCGGCGCAGTGCCGCCTGGTACTGAGGAAAGATCAGCCTGGTGATCTCGTCGTACTCGTCTCGCTCCGGCATTGCATCGGCTGACGTGAACGCGTTCTTCGCGTTCGAGATCCGCGCGAGCACGGCTTGAGCGTCATACGCGCGATCGGCCCCCGCCGCTCGCAGGAGCTGCTTCACGAGCGCTGTTTGGTCTCCCTGATCGAAAATCGTGAACGCCCCGCCGATCGCCTCGCGCTCGCGACCGAGCACGGCCAAGCCGAACGCGTGAAATGTGCCCACCGTGACCGCTCGGCCCGCATGGCCGCGCGCTCCGAGCATTTTGCTCACGCGATCGCGCATTTCGCCCGCCGCTTTGTTCGTGAACGTGAGTGCCACGATGGCTTGGGCGGGCACGGCGCGCTCGATGAGTCGGACGATTCGGTGGGTGACCACACGCGTTTTGCCCGATCCGGCGCCTGCAAGAATGAGAAGGGGCCCGTCCCCGTACTCGACGGCTTCGCACTGGGCCGGGTTGAGGCGCGGGGCGAGGGTCATGCGCGATCCGGCCTTGAACGCTTACTCGCACGCCGCAAGCAAGACCACAAGACCAGAGGTATGCTCGCGAAGGTGACATCATGACCGCCGTCCGGCTGATTCCTTCGATCGTCTTGGTGACGATCGCTCTCTCCTGCGGCTACGCCGGCGCGCCGCCGTCGCCGCAGGCGCCCGCGACGCGGATCCCGCCCGCGACGCCAGTCTTGCCGCCAACGCCCGACGTGAGCGCCGTTTCTGAGCCGGCCGCGTTGGTCGTGTCCGGTCGCCTCTTCAAACCGGGCCCGTCCTTGTCGATCGTGCAAGCTTGGTTGAAGCTGCCCACGCCACACTCGGAAGACGTCACCGAGCTCGTGATGGGCGAAGCCGCGGGTCCACTCGTCGATCTGGATCAGCCGATCGACTTCGCAGTCGCCGTCGTAGGCAGGGGGTCGCGCACGCGCGACACCAGCTGTGTATCCGCGGCACTCGAGTACGCCGAGCATGCGAAAGCGACGCTCTCGGAGCGGTACAAGCTCGTACCGGGCGAAGGAGGGGCGCAGCTGCTCCAGGCACAAGAGCGCGCCACTGGCGACGACGCGGATGACGACAACGCTCGCCGCGCCTGCGAGATTGCTCCCGCCTATGGCGCTACCCCGGTGCGCCTCGTCTGCTGCTCGAACGCCAAGGCATTGTCCGAGCTCGGCCCATGGTTGACGCGCACCGCGACCCGCACGGCGATGGTCTCGGACGTCGACCTGCGGATCGACCTCCGCATGCAGCCAATCCATCCCATCCTTTCAGGCCAGAAGCGCTTGATGGCAACCATCCTCGGCAGTGTCCTCGGAGCACGGCTCGATCTTTCCAGCGCGCGATTGCTCGCGTCCAGCGTCCTCGGCGACGTCGTCGATTTTGCGCTCGATCTCGACTCCGCATCGGTCGACGTGAAGCTGGGTCCGTCGATCGCCACCGCCACGGCGGTGCTGAGGCTCTCTGGAAGGACATCCGCGCTCGCCCGTCTCGCCACAGCGCATCCCGAACGGAGTGCTCCCATCCCAGAAGCGTTCTGGCGCCTTCCCGCCGATGCAGATCTTGCGTTCTTCGATCGTGGCATCGACGACGCCGAACTGGAACGCGGTCGCGGGCTCGTCCTCCGCGCGCTCGGCGACCAACTTGCCGAGTTCGGCGTGAACGACGCAGACCGCAATGCAATCGCCGATGCCGTGGGCAAGTTGGCGCCATCGGCG
>JALYHX010000551.1 GCA_030776305.1 Myxococcota bacterium | reverse complement strand
GTGCTGCTGCGCTTCGGCCGCGTCCGAGATTGGCAGCACGCTTGCGCAAGCGATCGCTGCGGCCGCGGTCCGCAGTGTGACGGGCCCCCAGGCGCGCGCGCCCAATCGACGCGCCGGGTGCGAGGCCGATTCCCCAAACCGACCGCACGCGCCCACGAGGCCCACCCGAGACAGTAAAACATTGCTTGCGACCGACCGGGCAACAAAACGTGTGAGATCCTCCCGGGTTGTGCCGCCACGCAACGGCCTTGTCACGCCTTGTGGACTCTTGCGTCAGCCGCTTCCGCTTGACCCGACCCGGGTGAGATGCTTACTTGCCGTGCCTCCGCCATGAAGCGCACTTACCAGCCGCACAACGTCCGCAGGGCCCGAACGCATGGCTTCCGCGCCCGCATGTCGACGCGGGGCGGTCGCAAGGTGCTGCAGAATCGCCGTCGCAAAGGCCGTAAGCGCCTGGCGACGACGATTTACAAGAAGTAGTGGCGTTCGACTTCGGCCGCGACCGCAGGCTGCGAAGACATGCGGAGTTCGTCCGCGCCCAGCGGTCGGGGCGTCGCGTCGGAACCCCACATTTCACGCTGCTCGTGGCGGCCCAGCCGCCTGGGCTTGCGCCTTCGCGAGCTCCGCGACCTGCGCGACTCGGTGTGGTCGTGACCCGCAAGATCGGAGGAGCCGTGCGCCGAAATCGCGTCAAAAGGCTCTGCCGTGAGTGTTTCCGCTTGTGGCCCGATCTCCTGCCCACGGGGGTCGATCTCATCGTCGTCGCTCGTCCGGGCGCCCATGAGCTGGGTCTCTCCGATGTGAGAGCCGAATGGATCGCGGTCGAGACGATGATCAAGAGGCGCGCCGCCGAAGCGCTGGCGCGAGCCGCCGAGGCGGACCATCCTCCGGCCCACGGGTCGTAACGCCATCATGGGTTCCACGTTCATCATCGCGCTCGTAAGGCTTTACCAGCGCACGGTCTCGCGTCTCCTCGGCAGCGTGTGTCGGTTTCAGCCGTCCTGCTCCCACTACGCCGTCGCTTGTCTCGAAGCACACGGTGCGATCCGGGGCAGCTTGCTTTCGATCGTGCGTCTGTGTAAGTGCCACCCGTTTCACCCCGGCGGTTACGACCCGCCTCCCGCCCCGACGCCTGGGCGTTCGCACGAGCAGGCACGAGAGACGGGCTGAGGACTCATGGATCGCAACTCGATTCTGCGTTGGTTCTTCATCGCCGCGATCATGGTTGGCGGTTACTGGATGTTTTATGGCCGCAAATCGAGCGATCATCTCCAGCAGATTCCGCCCGAAACGTACGTCGACGCGCCGGGTTTCTTGCCGGACGTGCTGGATGTCGAGCCCGGAAAGAGCCCGCCCCAGCCACCGGCCGAAGGGGAGATCTGTACGATCCGCGGCAAGCGCTTCGAGGCCGACCTTTCCACGCGCGGAGCCGGGCTGACCCATTTTCGTTTGACGGACAGCCGCTACGCGGAGAGCGCCGCTGCTGACATGTCGTCGACGCCGAACATCGAGCGATGGCGCAACTTGCGCGCTCTCTTCCGTGTTCCGGGCTTGACGTCGTCGCCCGATGACCAAGTCCGCTACGACCGTTTTCTGTGGAAGGTCGATCGTTCCGCTACCGGTAGTGGATGTACGTTCACCTACGAGGACGATACCGCCCGGATCGTCAAGGCGATCACCGCCGGTGATCGCCCGTTCGAGTTGAGCGTCGACACGACGGTAACGAATTTGTCCGATGCGCCCAAGCGACACACCACATCCGTGCAAGTGTTTGCGTACAGGACGAACGCCGAGGTCAAGGGCAGGCTTGGCCGCGTGTCGCCTTTCCAGACGGGACTCGAATGCGCGCGGGGTGGCGACGTCAAGCGCTTGAGCAAGGACGCGAGCGAATTCAAGACGGGCTGGTTCACGGAGCCGCTGGTCGATCGGTACGCCGCGATCGCCAACTATTACTTCGCTCAGGCCCTCGTGCCGCTCGAGGCGGCTCCAGGCGCGACCGGTGACAAGCCATCTTGCGATGTCCTCGACGAGCAGTGGTACAGCGATCGGCAAAAGCCGGACGATGACGACGCGGGCGACGTCTACAAGGCGCGCCTGCAATATCCGACGCGCACGCTGGGGCCTCACGAGTCGGCGGAATATCGGCAAGTCGCTTTCTTCGGGCCGAAGGAGCGCGACGTCCTGCTCCACGCCGCAGGCGGCTGGCCCAAGCTCGGGTACCTCATCAACCTCGGCACGTTTTCCTTCGTGGGTAAGTACCTCGTCACGATCATCACGTGGATCCACGCCCACATCACGCTCGGGAACTGGGGCCTGGCGATCATCGTGCTGACCATCGGTCTCCGCGTCTTTCTCTTCCCGCTCACGTGGAAGCAGATCAAGAGCATGATCGCGATGCGAAAGCTCAAGCCCGAGATCGACATCCTGAACGAGAAGTTCAAGGACGACGCTCAGGCGAAGAACCTTGCGATGATGGAGCTATGGCGCAAGCACAAGGTGAATCCCCTTGGTGGTTGCTTACCCGCCGTCGTGCAGATGCCGGTATGGTTCGCGATGTGGGCGACGCTGCAGACTGCGGTGGAATTTTATCATACGAAGTTTTTATGGTTTGCCGACCTATCGGCGCCTGACAAATATTTCATCCTTCCATTCGTGCTGGGCGGAGCCATGATCGTGCAGCAGCGCATCGTGCCCCAGCAAGGGATGGACCCGATGCAACAAAAAATGTTGACCTGGCTCATGCCTGGCATCTTCACGGTGATGATGCTGTTCTTGCCGGCAGCGCTCGGAATCTACAGCCTGACCAACAGCGTCCTCGCGATCACGCAGCAACTCGTCATGGAGAGGCTTTTTCCGCGCGCAGGCCGACCCGTCGAAGCGGGCAAGGGAGACAGAATCACGAGGACGGATGCGCCCGACAAGTCAGGCGCCGCGGACAATCTGGACAAGCGTCAAAGGGGGGCTGAGGCCGCCTTACGAAAGGGAAAGGCTCGTGTCTGAGGAGCAGAGATTGAATTCGAGAAGCGAACAGCGGTCGTCCGAACCGAGCGTCGACGAGTCGACGCTGGACGAGCAAACACGGAAGGCGCTTGCCTTCGTGCGCATGCTCATGAGCAAGATGCAAATGAGCGTCGAGGTCAACGTGGCGCCCAACGATGGCGAGGGGTCTCCCGACGAGATTCGCATCGAGATCGAGGGGACCGATGCCGGGCGAATCATCGGCAAAAAGGGGAACGTGCTCGACGCGATCCAATATTTGACGGCGCGCGTCGTCGTGCGCCCCGGCGACGCACGGAGGCACCTCATCGTCGACGCGGAAGGATACCGTGCGCGGCACGAGGATCAGCTTTCGCAGATGGCGCGTCGGTTGGCCGAGCGCGTGGCGACCGAAGGAAAGGTGATCACCTTCGATCCAATGAGCGCGCGCGAGCGGCGCATCGTCCACATTGCGCTGAGGGACATGAAGGGCGTGCGCACGGAGAGCATGGGGGAAGAGCCCCAACGCCGCGTTCAGATCATCCCCGACAAGACGAACGTCTAGGCGCCTGGTGTTTTCGCCGATCCCCGCGCGATGCCGCCGCCCGGGAATCGTCACCGCACGTGAGTGCGGCTCCTCATCGCCGCCGACGGCCTCGCTTGGGCTCTACGAAAACCATCTAGGCTCCTTTGCATTTTGTGAATGAATCCTGGCGTGCGACAAACAAAGAGAGCGCAAGCAACGAGCACCTGAGGTGCGCCGTCGCGCGCAAACCGCGACCGGTTTCGCGGAAGGAGGTTGGTGTATTTCGTCCGAGATCGAGCGAGCGCTAGGAGGGCGAGCGAGGAATACTTCCGTATTTTGAGCGAGCCCGACGACGCGATCGCGAAGAGATCGGGCGAAAGACACCA
>JALYHX010000550.1 GCA_030776305.1 Myxococcota bacterium | reverse complement strand
CGATCCATCTTGTCAGGCGTCACCGTTTGCAGTGTTCTTGCAGCAGCTACCGTCAACGGGCGGCCCGTGCTGGACGCCCCCGGTCCGATCACGCCTCCGCCCCCAGCGGCGCCCGAGTACGTCAGATTCGGCCAGTCGTTCCACGACGCTTCGATCGTACTGGTGGTCGCGCCGTCGCAATCGAGGTCGACTGCTTCGAGACCTGACTCGAAGGTTCCGTCGTTGTTGAAATCGAAAGGCCCGTTGAGGGTTCCACGAACGAGGCCGGGGCACAGTTTTGCTCCGTAATGCGACGTATCCGCGGTCGTCGTCGAACCGGTCGGCGGCATGCCGGAAGGCTCCGACATGGATGCCTCGACCAGCGCCGCCAGCTGCAATCGGCTGTAGTCGAGGACGCCGTCCGTCCCGTCCTTGTACAGGCCGACCACCTGATAACGGTAACTCATAATCGACAGATAGTTCGCCTTGTAATTTATCCCGTCATATCCGCCGTGCTGAAGCCCGAGATTGTGTCCCAGCTCGTGCATGATCGTGCCCGCCTGCTCCAGCTGCGTCCCGTAGGTGGGAAACCAGAGACCGAGCGTCACGAGGTAATCGTGCGCCGGAATTCCGCGCGAGATCCCGCTCGAGCTGCCCCCGTCGTATTGATAGCCTACGAGCAAGTAGTGCGCGTAGTTGGCCCAACGCGTAGGCAAGTACTTGGTCTTGATGGTATCCACCTGCGACCAATCACCGCTCAACGGCCCCACGATGTTCTGCACTTGATCCGCGCCGGCGATCTGCCCGCCGTCGATAAAGTGGATATTGATCCCGTTCACGCCGTCGACGTTCGACACCGGAGCTGCCGCAAAGGCCTGCGTAACTTGTGTGATCGCTGCGGCAAACGGCGCTACATAATAGTTCATGTAGACGAAAATGTCCCTGTGCCTGGCGTTCGCTCCGAACGACGGAAGATTCAAATCGGCTGTTCCCAGCACTTCATGTCCGTCATTGATGGCATCGCCGTCGGTATCCGGATTGTGCGGATCGGTGCCGTAAAAAGCCTCTGCGGCGTCGCACAGACCGTCGCCGTCGGAGTCCAGTGCTCCGGGCGGGCACAGGGCACCGCTCGTGCTTCCAAACGTGAGCGTCGCGGGCGTATGGCTTACGTCGAGCGTGGCCTGGTAAGCGCCGAGCTTCGGATACCGAACGGCAAAGTCGCCGGTTGCCGCGGACAGATTGACCGCTCCCGGGACGGGGACGACCCCCCAGCCTCCCTGGCGGCCCAACCAGGTCGCGCCACTCGCCGTCGAATTGAGCGCGATCGTGTTCACGACCTGGCACTGATCTTCGCCGGAAGGTCCCAGCATCCAATTCTGAGTCACGTTGTACTGAATGCTGTAAACGCTGGGCTTCGCCGTGGGCAGCATTCGAGATACGTTGTCGGTGTTCCAGTCCGTTGCATTGCACTGAAGATAGTAATACGCCCCCATCGAGTTGGCGGGTGGCGTCTGCGTCAGCTGGGTGAACGTGATGGTAGGCGGATTCTGAGCGATGTTCAGCGTTGCCTGATACTTACCCAAGCTGGCGTAACGGACGCCAAAGCTGCCCTTTGGAGAGGCGAGCGTGACGGCGAGCGCCATTGGAGCCGGCACGGAGACGACACCCGGGCCGCCCTGGCGACCGTACCAGGTCGCACCCTTGGACGTTGTATCCAGTCCCACCGTGTTCACCACCTGGCACTGGTCCTGCCCCGACGGGCCCAGCATCCAGTTTTGCGTGAT
The DNA here is from genome assembly GCA_030776305.1 of Myxococcota bacterium. Lineage (GTDB taxonomy): Bacteria > Myxococcota_A > Polyangia > Polyangiales > Polyangiaceae > Palsa-1150. Next base: position 3,811 of record JALYHX010000550.1, on the reverse strand, counting down.
GTCGTAGGAGATTCTGAAAATCTTTGCGTCGGACGTCGGCTGAATCCGCGATGTCACGTCTGTAGTCCAATCCGTTGCATTGCATTGCAGGTAAAAGTAACTTCCATACGCAGTCACGGCTTCGCTTTGGCTGCCCAAGACTTCTGTTTCGGATTCGGTCGAATGGCCTGCACAGCCCGCCCCTACGGCACAGTAAATTGCGGCAAAGGCCGCGATTGCGATTCGCAATTTCATGGTCCTCCTCTTCGTACGGTGAACGTCGCTGGTCGCGGCGTGGTCTACGGCTCGATGTTTGGTCTCGTGTATCATGCAACATGTTCGTGTGCCATCGTGATTCGGCCACGTACCGGTTGCACCGAGAGCGCTCTTGCTATTGCGAAAATGACCGCAAGTGACATTGCGGCCCACGGCTTGTGACTACGCGATGACGCGAATCACAACTTTCTGGCTTTCCCCATTTGCTCGAGGTCTTGGCCGGCATTCGTTCGCCCGGCCTTCGATCACCAAGGTTTGCGGGCCACGTTTCGGTGGGAGTCCCTATCCCTCCTAAGCCCCGAGGCCCAACCGGGCATATCAATTACTATTGCTGACGGAAATGTCAAGCACGATGTCGCCTCGCCTTCAGTCGTTGCGAGATACGGCCCGATAAGGTAGCCATCGAAGTATTTTTAAGCTTGGTTACGCGGGGCCTTCGAGCTGGTGTGCAAGTTGTCATTAGGGAGGGCGATATATTCGCCGGCCGAGTGCCCACTCGGCCTTCTCGGCGAACTCGTGCTTGCCTACGCGCACACACACAACGCCGGCTGCGGTCGCAGCCCTCGCAGGGAAAGCGCGGTCCACCCAGGATGGCCCTGCCCAGAGGCAATCCCAGCTCAGGGTGAGTGCTAGACTTCGTTCCGAACCGATGGCGGACGACAAGCTACCCAATCCCGAGCGCGCACTCACCGACAAAAGCCTGCGGGTCGAACGCGAGAAGGCCGATGCTGCTTTTCGAGAGAAAGTAGCTGACCTCGAGGAGACTGCCGACGCTGTCATGAGCAAGGCTCGGTAACGAGCGGACGAAGTCCTCGCGAGAGCTCGGGCGAAGACGGATGGTCAGGCGCGTGCGTCCGGCGCGGACGCTTCCGAGAGGATCCACGAGAAGAGAGTGTTGGAAGACGAAGCCATTCGCGAGGAACGAGCCGACGCGGACGACGTCCTTCGCACGGATCGAGCAGAGCACGTTGCCCTTCTCTCGCCCGAACGCGACGAAACGGACAAAGACCTTTTCAGTGAGCGCGTTCGCTCCGACCACGCGGTTGCGACACGAGACGAGTTTTTGGGCATCGTCAGCCACGACCTGCGGAACATGCTGAGTGCGATGGTCGGCTTTGCGGGGCTCATCGCGACGGCCGAGTCGCGCGAGAATCACGGAGAAGAGGTTCGCGGCTACGTTCGACGCATTCGGCGATCGGCTGCGCAGATGACTCGCCTTATCGGAGACCTGGTCGATGTCGCAAGCATCGAAGCGGGCGTGCTGGCCGTGACGCGTGAGGTTGGAGATCCGACGCCCGTCGTAACGGAGGCTGTCGATACTTTCCGGGCGCAGGCGGCATCGAGCGGGGTTTCTCTTGCCATTGAGGTCGTGCGGCCGGCGTCGCTCGTTGCATTTGATCCAGCGAGAATTCTCCAGGTGCTCGCAAATCTTCTTGGCAACGCCATCAAGTTCACGCCGCCAAATGGGAAGGTCGTCGTGAGCCTCACTCCCATCGCGGATGAAGTCTGCTTTGCAGTCAGGGACACCGGGGTGGGGATTCCGGCCGACCAGTTGAAAGCAGTCTTCGAGCGATTCCGTCAGGTCACGACGAATGATCGGCGCGGCGTGGGACTTGGTCTCTACATTTCCAAATGCATCGTGCAAGGACATGGCGGACGAATCTGGGCGGAAAGTACGCTCGGCGAAGGGAGCTGCTTCTCCTTCACGCTTCCGATCGGACATCGCGCATGAGCGCGACGAAGGGCACGCGCGATTCGCGCGCGTGAGCCTGCGACATTTGCTTCAAAGCTTTACACGGGCGACGTGCCGTTCGTCATCGTCCGAGCCGGCCTTGGTGCCGGTCACGTACGCTTTTGCCATTTCGAACAGATATTTCACGCCTTCGAGGCCGGATGCGTCCCAATAAGCAGCCTCGCTGGGCTCGACGATCAGGATGCGCAAAGAGGGATCGTCCTTCCCCTTGGGAAACCAGATCTTCCAGGCTTCCGACCACAACTTGTCTATCAGCGCCCGATCGTCGACGAGGCGAGCGACGCCCGTGACCGAGACGAATCGCCGCTTGTCCTGCATGCAGACGTTGACGCGCGGGTCGGCATCGAGCTCCCGCACCTTCGGCGAATCGATCGCCGTCGAAAAGTACAACCTTTCCTGGTCGTCGTCGTTCTGGACGATAGTCAGCGGACGCGAGCGCAATCCACCGTCCTCGGTGCGCGTGACCAACATGGCCGCGTCGAAGCCGGCCATGCATTCTTTCAGGCGTTCACGTTTTGCCGAGCTCGACAGCGTCGTCGTAGACATGATGTGAAAGGTAAGAACCGCCAATGGCAATGCAATCCCTCAGGCCTGGCTCGCGTGGCCATTGCAGTACCCGTGCGTCGGTCGTCGACCGGCTCGCTTGGCCACTGCAGTACCCATGTGTCGGTAGTCGACTGGCTCGCATGGCCACTGCAGTACCCATGCGTCGGTAGTCGACCGGCTCGCTTGGCCACTGCAGTCCCCTGCGTCGGTAGTCGACCGGCTCGCTTGGGCACTGCAGCCCCATGCGTCGGTAGACGACTGGCTCGCGTGCCCACTGCAGTCCCCTGCGTCGGTAGTCGACTGGCTCGCGTGCCCACTGCAGTACCCATGCATGGGGGGTCGACTGGCTCGCGCGGCCACTGCGGTCCCCATGCATCGGTAGTCAACTGGCTCGCGTGCCCACTGCAGTGCCCATGCATGGGGGGTCGACTGGCTCGCGCGGCCACTGCGGTCCCCATGCATCGGTAGTCAACTGGCTCGCGTGGCCGGTGCAGTAGCCTGCGCGGGGGGCCCACTCGCTCGCGTAGCCGGTGCAGTAACCATGCGCGTCGGGCAATGCCCTACGCGCTCCTGAGATAGGCTCGCCGTGTGGGCAACGACACGATCGTGCGTGACGCCATCGACCGGCTGGAGATTCCGTTCAATGCGCTCGGCGTCGACCCGTATGGTGCGTCGAAGCCGCACCTGCGCATTGCGCTCACCGTGGTCGCAGCGCTTTATCGTCACTACTTCTCCGTGCAGACGACGGGGATCGAGCACGTGCCGGCGCGCGGTCGCGGGATGCTCGTCGGTAACCACTCGGGGGGCATCGCGATCGATGCGGCGATGGTCGTGGCTTCGTGCCTGCTCGAGATGGATCCCCCACGCCTCGCGCAGGGGATGGCCGAGCGATTCATCGCTCGCCTTCCATTCCTGAGTGCCTGGGCGACGCGGGCGGGCCAGTTGCCCGGTCTCCCTGAGCACGGCGAGCGCTTGCTCGACGACGAGCGATTGCTGATGGTCTTCCCCGAAGGCGCGCGCGGCACAGCGAAGCTCTTCCGCGAGCGCAACTCGCTGGTGGCGTTTGGCGCCGGTTTCATGCGCCTGGCGCTCAAGACGAGGACTCCAATCGTGCCGGTCTCCGTGCTCGGCGGCGGCGACGCCTTGCCGACGATCGCCAACGCCTACAAGCTCGGACGCTCCTTGGGGGTACCCTACATTCCCATCGTAGCGTACGGCGTTCCGATCCCGATGCCGGTCAAAATCGAGATCGAGTAC
>JALYHX010000549.1 GCA_030776305.1 Myxococcota bacterium | reverse complement strand
GCCCCTGGCTGTCGGTGGTGCGCGACATGAACAGATGGTCCTGGCGGACGCAGGAAGGATCCAGCAGCCCGTTCAGAAGATCGTAGACGATCTGCGAAGGTATGGTTCCCGCACGTGCAATGCCCACAGTGACCACACGCGTGTTCGTTGCGATCCCGGCAGTCCGCACCACCGCCGCTTGGGGTGAAGAGGTCACCATGCGTGTCGGCACGTCGAATCGAGCGCGCGGGAGCTCCGCGGCGACGACCGCATGCGCCAGCGGCTCATAGAGCTCCCGCAGGAGCCGCCCTACCTCGGGTTGCCGCGTATCTTGCGCAGAGAAGCGAGCGAGTCTCGTCCAGGCGAGCGGGTCGTCGAGCAGATGAACGTTCGGGCCGTAGCGGTGCTCGATTTCGGGCGGTCGATAGTTGCTACGGACGTAGGCCGTTTCCTTCATCCGTGCATCAAGTCCAATGCCCGGCCCTCAACGCCGCCGCGTCGATGATCTTGACCTTGGGGCCGAGGGTCTCTCGAAACGCGTCCTCGTCCTCGTCATCCATGATGGCGTCGCCGAATCCGGCCGCGATCTCCATGGCGGTGGAAAGGATTCGCAGAAACTGGGCGAAGCTCGAACCGGCGAGCGTCGGACTCCAGCGCTCTTGTCCGCTCATTGCGGTGTACACGGGGCAGTCGCCTTCGGCGTCGGGTTTGCTCACATCGAGAAAGTACGGATCGCCAAGGAGCGAGCTTTCGCCGATGACGACCCACGAGGGCTTCCACTCCGCCGGCGGGGTTCCGTTTTCGCCGGGGGTCTGGACGAGCTCTTGAGACTTCGCGAGCTCGTTTGCGGGGATGAGGCGCACGCGCTCGACCGGGGTGAGGGTCTCCACCTTCTCCGGGTTTGCCGCGAGCAGAAAACTACGAAATCGCGCGGGGACGCGCAGTTGCTTGCGCAGTTCATCGACCAGCGCTTGCGGCGCCTTGCCGAACGAGCAAGGGAGCTTGCGCTTGACGAAAACTGCCTTGAGGGCCTCCACCGCGTCCGCGAGATCACTGTCCACTTATGTCGCCTCGCACGATTGGTCCGAAACAAAGCTCGTCACAAGCTAGCATCCTTGCCATGATCTCGGACGATGTTTTCGTGAGCGTCAAGGTCTCCCCAGCTTGCAGCTGACGGCCACCTCCAGCACAGCGGTGCTGGACTCCCCGCCGAGCCCCCGGAGCGGCTCGATCAGCGTGCTCACCGAGCGCCCGATCAAGCTTTCTATATCGGCCGAATGCGCCTCTCCGGCGCCGTCCACGCGAAGCTCATACACGTTGGCATGAACGCGCGTGAGGTCCTGGTCGGGGGAAATGACGGCGATGCCCAGATTCACCGTGGGCGGCGTGCCCTGAGGAGCGTCGAAAAGGTCGGGACGCAATTCCAGGGGCCGGCAGAGGTCGCGCGTTCCAGGCCCGCCGTCAGCGCCGAGGACGAGCGCGACCCAGGCGCCGACGTCGACGCGTGGAAGATCGGCCCGCATGCCGACGCTGACCACGGACCGACAGGATCTGCCCATGACCAGCGTGCCAGGCGGGCACGAAGGCGGGCGGTCGCACACTGTGCCCGTGCGGCGTGTTCCGCGCGGGCATGCAGCGTCGGCAGAGACGCACGCGGTGTGCGCCAGGGCCACGATCGGCACCATCCCCTGGCCGCAACTCGCGGTTCCGACCGTCGCCTCCGCAAGGCACGCCCCGTTCGCGACGTCGAGGATGCTTCCGTCGGGGCACCCTCGAAAGACGCATCCCCCGACCCCGAACCTCGCAAGGGGCCCGCAATATGCGTCGGCTACGGCCGGTGGGACGCATGCGCCGAGGACCAGCAGCTCCCCCGCGATGCACGCGCATCGGCCTGACGCGTCTCGCACGGAATCGCGCGGACAGGAGGCCGCGCACGCGACTCCATCGCACGGCGAGTGAACGACGCACGCTCCCAGCACCACAGCGAGCGAGGCAATGCTGGTCTTGTCCCTCGCCGCTGCCATCTCGCGCGACGTTACGCGTGCTAGAGACTGGGCGCCATGCTCGCCACATTCGTCGAAGGTACGCCGGAGTGTGCCGCTGCACTCGACCGGCTCGAGCTGCGCGGCGAGACAGATTTCGCCCGTGTCGAGCCCGCCGTTCGCGAGATTCTCGCCGCCGTTCGCAGCGAAGGGGACGCGGCCGTTCAGCGATACAACGAGCGTTTCGGCCGGCGAGCACCACGTCTTTTTCTACGCGACTATGCTGGCGCAGCGGCTCTCGCGCGGTTGTCCGAGGACGTGCGCGCCGCCCTCGAGCTCGCGGCGGATCGCATTCGCGCATTTCACGAGCATCAGCGCGACGCGGGGTTCCGCTACGAAGACCACGGCGTCACACTGGGCGCTCGGGTTCTTCCGGTCGCTCGCGCCGGAGTCTACGCGCCGGGCGGAAAAGCTCGGTACCCATCGAGCGTTCTGATGTCGGCCATCCCGGCGCGCGTCGCTGGGGTTGCCGAGACCATCCTCGCGACGCCACTCGCCGGCGACGAAAGCGACGACCCATTGTTCGCAGCGGCGCATCTCGCGGGTGTCGGAGCCATCGTGGACGCGGGGGGTGCACAAGCCATCGCCGCTCTTGCGTACGGCACTCAGAGCGTCCCGCGCGTCGACAAGATCGTCGGTCCTGGCAACGTTTACGTTGCTTGCGCCAAGCGCCTCGTCTTCGGAACCGTCGGAATCGACGGTATCGCCGGGCCGAGTGAAATCCTGGTGGTCGCCGATGACGAGGCCGACCCGCGGTTTGTGGCGGCGGACCTCGTCTCGCAGGCCGAGCATGACGAATCGGCCTACCCGATGCTCTTGTGTTTGTCGGGCTTGATGGCTCAGGCGATCTGCCGTGAGATCGACGCGCAAGTGGGCGTGCTTCCGCGCGCGGCCATCGTTCGCGCCGCGATGGCGAACGGCGCCGCCATCGTCGCACTCTCACGGGAGCGCGCGGCCTCGATCGCGGATCGACTGGCGGCCGAGCACCTTGCGCTTCATGTCGTCGATCCGCATGGCTTGCTGGCGCACATTCGTCACGCCGGGGCCGTTTTCCTCGGACCCAACACTCCGGAAGCAATGGGCGACTATCTCGCCGGACCATCGCACGTGCTTCCCACGGGCGGCGCGGTCCGCTTCGGGTCTCCCCTCGGCGTATACGATTTCGTCACGCGCACTTCGATCATCGAATACAGCGCCGACGCGCTGTCGAGCCACGAGCGGGCCGTGTGTGCGCTTGCTCGACTCGAGGGGCTCGAGGGACATGCGCGCGCTGTCGAAGTCCGCCTCCCGCGTCACAAGGGATAGACGAGGAGCCATCGGTATTTTTCGCCGATCCCGGCGCGATGCCGCCGCCCGGGAATCGTCACCGCACGTGAGTGCGGCTCCTCATCGCCGCCGACGGCCTCGCTTGGGCTCTACGAAAACCATCCAGGCTCCTTTGCATTTTGTGAATGAATCCTGGCGTGCGACAGACAAAGAGAGCGCAAGCAACGAGCACCTGAGGTGCGCCGTCGCGCGCAAACCGCGACCGGTTCGCGGAAGGAGGTTGGTGTATTTCGTCCGAGATCGAGCGAGCGCTAGGAGGGCGAGCGAGGAATACTTCCGTATTTTGAGCGAGCCCGACGACGCGATCGCGAAGAGATCGGGCGAAAGACACCA
>JALYHX010000548.1 GCA_030776305.1 Myxococcota bacterium | reverse complement strand
GTCTCTAACAGAGACCGCGCGCGCGGTGTGTCGTGCATCGCCGAGAAGCGAACGCTCGAGACGCTCGATACCGGCAAACCCTCGACGCCGTTCCTGAAGGACGGAGACACGATCGCGATCGAGATGCTCGATCCTGGCGGCCGATCGATCTTCGGGAGCATCGAGCAACGGGTAAAGGCCGTCCCCTGAGAAAGCGAGGTCATTGCCGATGAGGCTCTACAGCTACTACCGATCGAGTGCGTCGTACCGAGTGCGAATTGGTCTGTCGCTCAAGGGACTCGCGTTCGAGTATGTCCCGGTCAACCTGGTCAACAGCGGCGGCGAGCAACATTCCGAGGCACACAAGCGCAAGAACCCGATGGAGCAAGTGCCCGTCCTCGAATGGGAGGAGGAAGGCAGAACCGTGTGCCTCGCGCAATCGGTCGCGATCCTCGAATACCTCGACGAGCGCTACCCCGATCCGCCGCTCTTCCCCCGAGATCCGCTCGAGCGCGCGGCGGTGAGGCGCTCGGTGGAGATCGTCAACTCGGGCATTCAGCCGCTCCAGAATCTGTCCGTCCTGACAGAGATCAAACGCCTCGGCGGCGACGCCCGAGCCTTTGCCCGTGCGGCAAATGAACGCGGTCTCGCGGCGCTCGAAAGCGAAGCCGCAACCTTCGGCGGGGCGTTCACGATCGGCGAGAACGTGACGCTTGCGGACGTCTTCCTCGTACCGCAAATGTACAGCGCCCGGCTTCTCGGCGGAGACCTGAGCGCTTGTCCGAACATCGTCCGCATCGACGATAAGCTGACGAGAATGCCCGCCATCGCGGCCGCGCACCCGGATCGCCAACCGGACGCCGTATAGTTCGTTCTGCGAGATGGCCATGCCCAAGCTCGAGTCCCTCGGTATCAAGCGCGTCGAGTCGCTGCATTACTATGTGCGCGACATCGAGCGCTCCAGGCGGTTTTACATCGACATGATGGACTTCGCCGAGGTCGGCGAGAGCGGCCCCGAGCTCACGGCGCGCGGAAGGCAGAAGAGCATCCTCTTTCAAGGCGGCGACTGCGCGATCATCTGCTCGACGCCCGCAGGAGAGGGCGGTCGCGCGCATCGCTACCTGAAGAAACACCCCGACGGGATCGGGACGGTGGCGTTCGAAGTGGAAGACGTCGAGAAGGTGTTCAGGCTACTCGATCACCGCGGTGGGACACCGATCGACGACGTCCGGACGCACGAGGACGGCGCCGGAGGGGAGCTCCGAACGTTCTCGATCACGACGCCGTTTGGCGACACGACCTTCCGATTCGTCGAGCGCCGCGGCTACAAGTTGCCGTTTCCCGGGTTCGCGCCGCACCCGACGCCGCGCGGTGGCAAGAACACCTTCGGTATCGTGTGCGTGGACCACATCACGTCGAACTTCCAGACGATGAAGCCCGCCCTGCTCTGGATGGAACACGTCCTCGGGCTCGAGGCGCTGTGGCACGTGGAGTTTCACACCGACGTCTCCCACGAGCAAAAGAGCGGGTCCGGGCTGCGATCGATGGTGATGTGGGACCCGCGGTCGGGCGTGAAATTCGCGAACAACGAGCCATGGCGTCCTTTCTTCAAGACGTCGCAGATCAACATCTTCAACGAGGATCACCAAGGCGACGGGGTGCAGCACGTCGCGCTCGCTACCCTGGATATCCTCGCCGCCGTGCGGGGGATGCGGGCGCGAGGCGTCGAGTTCATGGCGACGCCTGGAACCTATTACGACATGCTTCCGGCGCGCCTCGAGCGCCTCGGAATCGACAGGATCGACGAAGACATTGCGGTTTTGAAAGAGCTCGACATCCTCGTCGATGGCGAGCAGAAGGGCGAATATCTCCTGCAGATCTTCCTCAGGGATGCAGCGGGACTCTACGGTTCGAAGGCCGCCGGTCCGTTCTTTTACGAGATCATCCAGCGCAAGGGCTCGCGCGGGTTTGGCGCCGGCAACTTCCGTGCGCTCTTCGAGAGTATCGAGCGGCAACAGAAAGCGGGTGGGGGCTCCTGATGCTCGACCGCGTTGCGAAGGGTGAGCTCCCGGCGAAGCACCACGTCGCCCTTCGGAGTGCGACCGGCGACCTCCGCCACGAGGAGTGCATCACGCGCGACGGCTTCGACGGGCCTTATACGATCGCCTACCACCTGAGGCGTCCACACATCGCGAAGCCGGCCTCTGCCGCACAGCGATTTGCTGTACCGAGCGCTGGCCATCCGCGCCCGCTTCTGCGCCGGCACTACGATTCGAACAAGCTCCCGTCGGGCGGCACGGCGCTCGAATCGAGAACGCCGCTCCTCCACAACCGAGACGTGGTGCTCTCGATCTCGAAGCCAGGGGCGAGCGACGCCGTTTACTTTTCGAATGGCGACGGTGACGACCTCTTCTTCGTATTCGAGGGGGCCGGCACGCTCCGTACAATCTTCGGTGACGTGCCGTTCGCGAAGAACGACTACGTATGCGTCCCGCGCGGGACGATCCACCGATTCGTCTTCGACCCCGGGTCGCGACCCACGTTGCTCGGCATCGAGTGTCGGGGGGGGATAGGGTTGCTCGAGCAATCGCGTAACGCGGTCGGACAACTCCGGATGGATGCGCCCTATTGCCACCGAGACTTCGTGCGACCGGTGTTCAGCGGCCCCCTCGACGAAGGCATTCGCCACTTGGTCGTCAAGCGCCTCGATGAGTTCCACGGCTATGACTACGACGAGAGCCCGCTCGACCTCGTCGGCTGGGACGGCGCCGTTTATCCGTGGGTGTTGCCGATTCTCAAGTTTCAGCCGCGCGTCGGGCTCGTGCATCTTCCGCCGACGTCGCACGGGACGTTCTCCGCGCGAGGTGCCCTCATCTGCAGTTTCGTCCCCCGCCTGCTCGACTTCCACCCAGACGCCATTCCCTGTCCGTATCCCCACTCGTCGGTCGACGTCGACGAGTTCATCTTTTATTGCGACGGCAACTTCACATCTCGTCGCGGCGTCGGCCCCGGGAGCATCTCTCATCACCCCGCGGGCATCCCTCACGGGCCGCACGCCGGCGCGTACGAAGGGAGCATCGGCCAGAAGTCGACGAACGAGCTCGCGGTGATGCTCGACTGCTACGAGCCGCTCGTCCCGACCGATCAGGCGCTCGTCGTCGAGGAGCCCGGCTACCACGACAGCTTCCGCTGAGCCACGGTGGCGACGATCGCAGCCAATCAATGGACGGCGAAGCAGTACAGCCGGCCCGTTCCGCCGACGGAGACCAGATCGCTCTGTGAGCAGCCAGGCGTGGGGTGCGCCGAGTTCCAAGAAGTGGGGGCGATGGTTACGGACGCAGAACAGAAGGGACACGCGGAGGATCCGACGCGGTTGACGTGCCCAACGCGCGCGAAAGGACCTGACGTGGCACTCGCATCACCGCTCGCGTCGGCGGGTGATCCATCAGCGCCTGCCTCTGCAAGCGCCCCATCGGCGCCCGCCTCGCCGGCCGCGTCCGCCCCGCCTTCGACGGAGGCATCGG
>JALYHX010000547.1 GCA_030776305.1 Myxococcota bacterium | reverse complement strand
CTACCAGTTGTCTCCCGGCAGGCTCGCGCTGTGGACCGGCATCGTGCTGGCATCCGTTTTGGTTCACGAGCTCGGTCACGCCACCGCCGTCCTGGCGTTTGGCATGCAACCGCGTATCGACGTGCATGGGCTCGGCGGGACCACGTCGTGGAGCGGTGGCGGCGTGGGGCTCTCTCATGGCAAGCGAATCGTCATCAGCCTGGCCGGGCCGACGATGGGCTTCGTTGCCTGGGCAATGGTCTTTGCCCTTCGATCGCTGCATGTCTTCCCTTCCACGCCGCTAGCAGACTTCGTTTACGAGAGTCTCGTTTTGGTCAACGTCGTGTGGGGAGTCTTCAATCTCCTGCCCGTCTTGCCTCTCGACGGCGGCAACGTGCTCAAGAGTGCACTCGACGCGATGACCAAAGGGCGAGGCGAACGTCCCGCACGGGTGGTTTCCATCATCGGGGCAGCCCTCCTGGTCTTGGGTGGGTTGATGATGGGTCAATGGTGGGTCGCTCTCCTGGCGGTCATGTTCATCAGCACGAACTGGCGCGGGATCAAGGACCTCGAGGCTCTCGAACACGACATACCCATGCGAGCGTCTCTCGAGGGAGCGTATGCGGCGCTCGATGCGAAAGACGGACAACGCGTGCTGGCCCTCGCCCGGCCGGTGGCACTTGGATCGCGCACCGCGCCGGTGCGTGCCGAGGCTCTCCAGCTCGTGGCCTTCGGCTTCCTACTGGAAGGGCGGTTGGCAGACGCCGACGCAGCGGTTGCGGCCTTGCCTCCAGGGTTCTCCCCGCATCCGTCGCTTCTGGAGCTTCGCGCCAGCGTGACGAAGTCGTCCAACCCGTAATGGGGGTTTACTCGCTCTTGACGACATACCCCTCGGCATTCCGGATCTCGGGTGCGGGTAGTCCGAGCTTGTTTATCATCGGCTGCACCCGCGCCCTCGGCCCGACGACGACCAAGATTGCAGCCCTCGGATCGTAGAACTGCTGGGCGAGACGATTGAGCGTGGTCCCGTCGGCAGCATCGCGGGCCTCGCTCGCCTTGGCCTCGTAGTCCGCCGGTAGGCCGAGCGATGCATCGGCCGCGAGATGCCCGGCCACTCCTTCGACGGTCTCGAAGACCGTCACGAGGTCACCACGGGCCTGCGATCGGGTGCGAAGAATCTCGTCTGGGAGTAGGCCACCATCGGCAAATTTTTGTAAGTCGTCGAGCATCGCTGCCAGGGCATCGCCCGTCCTGTCCGTGATGACGTTGGCCCATGAAACGACTTGGCCGGGACCTCGGGAGATGGAGTAACGCGTTCTCGCGCCGTACGTATAGCCGCGATTCTCACGCAGATCCTGGTTCAATCGCGACGTGAAGCTCCCACCGATGGCATCGTTGACGCGCCATAATGCGGGCGACCCGGGGCTGGATGCCGCGATACCGGGCTTGACCGCCGCGATCACCGACTGCGGCGCGTCCGGCCGATCGACCATCACGAGCCGCGGCCAGGGCCCCTTCGGAGACGCCGGCACGAGCGGATCGGGGGCCGGCTTTGCGGGGGCTTTCCACGTCCCGAACGCGGTGCTGATGAGCGCGGTCAACTCCGGCGCCGTGACGTCTCCCGCACAAACGAGAGTCGCTCGGTCCGGTCGCCACACCGTTCCGTAGAAGCGCTTGACGTCGTCGAGCGTCACCGTCCTTGCGCTCTGCGCGATACCGTCCCATGGGTGACCGTACGGATGGTCAGGTCCGAAGAGGACGACTCGGTAGACCACGCGCGCCGTGGCGTCAGGGTCCTTCTGACGCTCGAGAAGCTCGTTGTACCAAAGATCCTTCACCCGCTTGAACTCGGCCGGTTCGAAGCGCGGCCGCGCCACGACGTCCCCGAATAGGCTGAACGCACGGTCGAAATTGCGTTTGGCCACAGTGAGTGACACGAAACTCGCATCCGCATTCGTGTCCGTTCCGATGCGCGCGCCGAGGCCGTCGATGGCCCGCGCCAGGTCGATGGCTCCACGCGTGCCGGCGCCCTCGTCGAGCATGTTGGTCGTGACGTAGGCGAGACCCGCTTTGTCCTTTGGATCGCTCGACGCTCCGCTTGGGATGGTGATGTCGCACGAGACGACCGGCAGTTCGTGGCGCTCGAGCAACCACACAGTGATGCCATTCACCGCGGGAAAGACGGCAGGTGCCGTAGGCAAATAGGGCGGCGGCATCGCCGGCTGCGGACGCGGGCCGAGCGGATCGGAGGGCGGAGACGTAGGCGTGATTGGTGCGGCGCTGGCCACTGGAGCGGGCGCTGATCGCGATTGAGACCGACTCATGTCGCCGCCGCCACATCCCACGAGGATGAACGTCGCGAGCGACACGCCGCGCACGTCTTGCCTTCTCCTTCGTGTCGCAAAGCGACCCGTGAAATTTTCGACCTTCATCGCTTGGATTCCTTCTTCGGCACGAGCGTCAGAACGACGACGCTCTCTGGCGAGAGCACCTTTTTGGCATAGGCCATCAAGTCCGCCGCAGTTGCATGGCGATACCTATCGAGGTCGTGCTGCACGTAACCCGGTTCACCCAGCTCCGCCTGGTACATATTGAGCAGCGAAGCGCGAGCCGGAACCCCCTGCAGGTGATCGATGAACGACATCTCGTACTCGTTGCGGGCGCGCTCCAGCTCCTCACTTGTGACCTCTTGCGTTCGCAGCTTCGCCAGCTGATCGA
>JALYHX010000546.1 GCA_030776305.1 Myxococcota bacterium | reverse complement strand
GGGTGAGCCCCGACGCTGGCGATGACGTCGCCCGCGCGAACATTCGCGCGATACGCCGGCCCGTCAGACGCGACGTTGTTGATGAGCGCTCCACCACCTGGCGCGAGGTGCATGGCCTGCGAAATTTCGGGCGTGAGGTCCTGAACGCTGAGGCCAAGCCATGCACGCGATACGCGACCGATCTTGAGGATCTGTGTCGCCACGCGCTGCGCCATATTGCTCGGCACGGCAAAACCGATCCCCTGGCCTCGCCCTGCGATCATCGTGTTGACTCCGAGGACATCACCCTGCAGGTTGCACAGGGGGCCGCCCGAGTTGCCGGGGTTGATGCTTGCGTCGGTCTGCAAGTAGTCCTCGATGTCGTTCATTCCGAGTCCGCCACGGCCCTTTGCGGAGAGGACGCCGGCGGTGACCGTGTAACCGAGTCCGAATGGCGAGCCGATCGCAACGACCCACTCTCCGACGCGGGCGGCATCCGAATCGGCAAACTTCGCCGGGGTGAGGCCGGTCGTTTCGATCTTGACGACGGCGAGATCCGTCGCCGGGTCGCGCCCGACGAGGCGCGCGGGAAGGTAGCGACCGTCCCTCAGCCGCACATTGATTGTGAGCGCCTCTTCGACCACATGATTGTTCGTGAGAATGGCTCCATCGGGGCTGAAAACGACGCCAGAGCCCATACCTCGAGCGATGGCCTCGTCGCCGCTTGGTCGTCCGAAGAAGCGGGACATGACGTCCGCCCGTTCGTCGCGCGCTGTCACGTCGATTTGCACCACGCTCGGGCTGGCTCGCTCGGCCACGGCGACGAACCCGTCCGAGAGTCGCTTCGCTTCCACCGTGGACGCCTGAACCTGCGCGGGTGTGGGCATCGTTGCCGGTGTCGCTGCGGGCGACGGGTGTGACTGCGCCGTCGTCTGGGCGATGGATCGAGATGCGACCGCGCTGTCAGCGAGCGCCAGACACACGGCAACGATACGGACCGAATACCTCATGGTTCGAAGCGTAATCCCGTGCGTGTGGCGAGCAAGCAATCCCGAGTGAGCAAACGAGACCACGCCCGCGCGCCAATCGCCAGCGCCGCATCGTGTAGCTCCGTTTCAGGGGGCGAGAGGTCGATGAGCTCGACTTGCGGCGCTCCTCGCGACACGGCGACTTTGCATCCGAGTCCTACCAGAGCCAGGACGACGGGTACTGCCGGGCACCTAGCGTCGAGCGCGAACCGGCCCAACAGCGCCCGGCGCATGGGCACGAAAGGGGGCTCGAGAGAGTGGACGGTGAAGCTCGCCGCGCCGCGTATCGCACCATTGCTGTCGGTAGCGACGAGCATTGCGGGCTCCCGCAAGGATGCAGGCACTTCACTGGCGAGATGCGCCGCGATGGCGCCAACGAACGTCGCGTCGAGCGCGCGCGGCCGATCGTAACGCGCGTCCACGCCAGCGAGGCGTGGTGCGAGCATCATTTCGAGCCGCGCGATGAAGAGAGCATCCCTGGGGCCGGCCAGCCGCGCGCCGAATGTGCCAGGTTGGACGATGGCCCCCTTTGAGGCCTCGATCTGTGCATTCCAAGCGACGGGCGCGTAGCCAACGCGTTCGTAGAAAGCGTGCGCCGGATTGCGCTCGAGAACCTCGGCGGCGAGTACGCAGGGACCTCCTTGCGCGAGCGTCCGCGCTGCGTCGGCCAGCCCGTCGAGCAGCGCGCGCCCTGCCCCCAAACCGCGCGCGCGGCGAGTCACGACGAGCGAGCGCACCTCGCACGTGAACGGCGTCGAAACGTCGCCTCCTTGCCGGTCGAACCAACCCTCCACCTGGCCCGCGGGGGCCCCGGCAATCTCAGCCACCAGGTGAATGTGTCTACCCAGAATCGGGCTTCCCGCACGCACGCGAGCGTCATCGTCGAGCCGTTGCGCGAGCTGCGAATAGACCCGGGCGTCACGCGACCCCGGATAACCGCCCCACTCCTCGTGGGCCTCCCATAGTTCGCGCCAGAGCGCCGCAATCGCCGCGCCCTCACCGGGTGCGGCTGCTCGCACCCGCGGACGCGGGGTGTGCGTCAGGGCGGCCATCGCTCGCCTGCGGAGTCCGGCACGTCGACGGATACCCGTTCGAGCACGAGGCCGTGCGCTGGCGCGGTCGTCCCCGCAGATCGCCGATCGCCCGCAGAGATTGCCCTAGCAATTGCGCCTGCGGCGAGCCGGCCGCGTGCAACGTCCACCATCGTTCCTACCAGGATACGCACCATGTGATAGAGGAACGCGTCTCCTTCGACGACGACCGCGATGATACGCGGATCCGCCTCTCGCTCCACATGGACCCGAGTGAGCGTGCGCGCGGTGGTGGCCCGAGCGTCACCAGTGGCTCGGAAGCTCGCGAAGTTGTGAAGCCCCCGCGCGGCGTTCGCTTCAGCAGACATCGCGCGGACGTCAAGCTCGGGGACCCGCCATGCGCGTGTGCGCCAACGGGGATCCCGAACCGGGTCGACGAGTAGCCGATAACGATAGCGTTTGCCGCGAGCCGCAAAGCGTGGCGAGAATCCGGGCGAGACCGAGTGCGCAGCGCGCACTGCGACGTCGTCGGGCAAGCGCTGGTTGAGCCCGAGGACCCAGCCGCGAGCCGGAATGTCGAGTGTGGAATCGAAAGCCGCGAGCTGACCCTCGGCGTGGACGCCGGCATCGGTTCTGCTCGCGCCGCGGATCAGGCCCGCTCCCGGGTCGATACCCAGCACAGCACTGCTGAGTGTGCCTTCGACCGTCCGTGCGTTCTTTTGTCTGGCCCAGCCATGGAAGCCAGTGCCGTCGTACGACAGCTCGAGGAGCACGCAATGGGCCTTTCCGTCGATCACTCAGTCGCCGGTGCCGTCGCCATTCATGAGCGCATCCGGCGCGAGTTCCGCGAAAGTATCGACGGCGGTGTCCACCAGCGCGTCGCCTGCTTGCACACGAGTGGTCGCTTCGGCGGGCGCATCGATGTCATCGTCGCCAGCGTCGGGACGCGTGACCTGCGCATCGATGACCGACGGCGAGGCGGCGCAATGGAGCTGAGAGCACACATCCGAAAGGCAGTCGTCATTCTTGAGGCAATCCTCCCCGAGCGACCGGCGGGTTTCCATGCAAGCACTCTCGAGGGCAAGGGCGATCGCGAGAGACGACAAGAGTGCCAATGCGTGCGTTCGCGGGCGCGCTGGTTGCCGGGCCGGGGTCATGCCGTCAAGAAGCCGTAGCCGATCCGGCGGACCAAGCTAGAGCACATCATTGCCCTTGCGGAACGAAAGACATAGGCACCGTCGCATCGACGCAGCCGCCGTGCGGCGAAGGAAAGGCACCGCTCTTGACGAAGATGTTGGCGGCGCAGTTCGCCACGTTGGGCGTGCCCATATCGTTCGACGTCACGTTGACCGAACAGACATTGCCTGCGGTTCCGATCCGGACGGCGACCGTAACGTGGCCCCGCAGCGACGGGTCTCGGCCCAGCGCTTCGTTGTAGCAGCGGCGAGCCTGTGAGGCGCGCACCTGCAACGCTTGGCCGAGCTCGGGCGGCGCGGTTCCGGCGCACTTTCCCTCGCACCCCCCGGCTTGGACATAAATGATGCGCGGGCCCGATCCACCTTCCGGCTTTTCCTCGATGGGCGTAGGCGGGGGTACGTCCTCAATCTTCGGATTCGTCGGCTCCGCGGGCGGCATAAGGACAGTAGCTGCCGGAACTGGAGCGGCGGCTGACCGGCTGGAAACGGTGCGCCAGACAAAGAGGGCACCGATGGCGAGGACCAGCAAAACGGCGACGATGGCGTACTTCGCATTGGCGCCGGAACTGGGGATGCCGGCGGGGGGGCGGCTCGAGGGAGGGCTCATTCGGAAGTGGTGCTCGTGAGTTCGAGACGAGGCGGAGCGAGTATAGCGGGTTTGTAGACGGCGAGGGCCGTGTCGCCGTAGCGCCTTGTACCGTCCAGGGCCAGGCCCGCGATGGCGGGTGGGGTCGAACGCGCGGCGTGCTCGAGGACAACGATGGCTCGGCGGGACAAAGCGGTTCCGTGGGCCAGGTCCGCAAGCACGCGCGCCACATCCCCAGCATCCACGAGAGCCCACGGCGGGTCCGCGAGGACGAGGTCGAACGGACCTTTTCGCGCGAGCCGTTCCATGATGCGAGTCACGTCGCCCGCCGCCACGTGCGTCTGTTCGCTGACGTCGAGCGCCTTGACGTTGGCGCGCAGCGCGGCAAGCGCACTCCTGGACGATTCGACGAGAACCGCGTGCGCCGCGCCACGGGAAAGCGCTTCCAGCGACAGCGCCCCGGTCCCCGCGTAGAGGTCGAGCACGCGAGCACCTTGGAGTACGCCTGCAGCGGCCAACATGCCGAAAAGGCCCTCGCGCACACGGTCGGACGTTGGGCGTGTCGAGAACCCAGGTGGCGCTCGGAGCGCGCGCGAACGATAAATTCCGCCAGTGATGCGCATTGGATGGCGTGAGCTCGTGGCAGATCCCCCCCCTTTTTGCCGGGCGTGGCTTCGGGGCGCTACGCTTTTCGTACATGACCCGGGTGATCCCATGTGTTTTGGCCATATTTTCCGTGTTGGCGTTGGGACTCGCATGGCGTCCCGCGCGGGCGGAGCCTGCAAACAGCAAGGCCACCCCCGTCTATGTTCTGTCGATTTGGACCGAGGACGCCGACGATCAGGCAGAGGCTCTAACGCAGGCGTTGCGCGCGCAGGTGCGACTGGTGCCAGGGTGGTCATTATTGGAGACGAGTCATTCCTTCGAGACCCTCGTCATCGCGCTCAAGTGCCCGCCCAAGCCTGACTTGGCGTGTCTGCAACGCATCGGCGATCAGCTCAAGGCTGATCACTACGTATGGGGAGCCATGGACAAGACCAGGGCTCCAGTCGACCACGTGGCCATTGATCTGCACATGTGGGCGCGTGGCAAAGGAGATATCGTGGTCACCACGAGGTATCGGGACAACTTGAAGGATCCGACCGAGGAGGCTCTGCGTACCGTCGCCGCAGATCTCCTCGGGAGGCTGACCGGCGGTGCGCCGCTGCCGAGCACGCTTGCCGGCGGACCGCAGACGCCACCGTTTGCGGGGGCGGCGCCACCGACCCCTGTCCACCCTGTGACGGGATCGGACAGCCCCTTTCCGACGCGGAGGGTTCTCGCGTACACCGCCGTCGCGCTCGGAGCGGCGTTGTTCGTGGCGAGCGCCGTCGAGGCAGCCACTTGGATCAGCGACAGCAACCGCAGCACCGACGATCGCGAGCGAGTCCCCAGGACCGTGACGGACGTTTGCGCGGATTCGATCGATCCTGCGGCGCGCGACGCGTGCAACCGGGGCCGAGATGCGGTGACTGCATCGACGCTGGGGTGGGTCTTCGCTGGCGCCGGTGCCGCGCTCGTTGGCACCGGGGTTTGGCTGATCCTGGCTGATCATGGAGCGGCAGGGGAATCCGACGACCATGCTCCGCGCGCGTCATCGGGGTCGCGATTCCAGCTTCTGCCGTCGCTCGGAGCGCGTGCCGGCTCCGTAAGGCTCCGAGTTACCTTTTGACCCCGAGGACATCGTACATCGTGTAAAGACCGGCGCTGCGCGTGACGATCCAGTTTGCAGCGCGCAGTGCGCCGCGTGCGAAGACCTCCCGGTTCGTCGCACGATGGGTGAGCTCGATCCGCTCTCCACCCCCCAACAGGTGGACGGTATGATCGCCCGCCACGTCACCTCCCCGCAGCGCATGCATGCCGATCTCGTCGGTCGGTCGGGGACCCAGGCTGCCATGGCGCCCGTGGACGACGGGCGTGACCGTGGTTGCTCGGCCGGCGCGAACGCTCTCTGCGAGAAGCAAAGCGGTTCCGCTGGGTGCGTCGACCTTTGCACGATGGTGCGTCTCGACGATCTCCACGTCCCAATCCGTCAGCATCGCGACCGCCTGCGACACCAGCCGTCCGAGCACGTGAACACCGAGGCTCATGTTCGGCTCCCAGAGGACGGGAATCTGTTTTGATGCCCGCTCGAGCGCAGCGCGGGCGTCCACCCCGAGGCCTGTCGTGCCGCTCACGATGGCGCTACCGGCATGTGCGGCAATCGATGCGAGGCCCAGCGTCCCGCTCGGGGCCGAGAAATCGATGACGACGTCCGCGCGCGCGTGCTCGAGGGCAGCGAGCCCATCGACGATGCACGTTCCGATGGCGCCAATGCCTGCGACATCGCCTGCATCACGTCCGATGTCGCTCATACCTACCGCACACACGATTTGCGTGCCCGACGCATGTGCAAGGCCGACGACCGCCCGTCCTACGCGCCCGCTTGCGCCGACGATCGCAAGTCGCACTAACCACCTCCTCGCGCGTAAGCCTCCAGCGCGCTCGCCAAGGCACCGCGCACGCCGCCGGTGCATCGGGTGAGTGGCGACCGAACGATGTCCGTGGCCAGGCCCCGCATGGCGAGCGCCGCCTTCACGGGGGCTGGGCTGGCTTCGAGGAACATCGCCTCGTGAACCGGCAATAGAGCGAGGTGCGCGCGCCGGGCTTCGGACAAG
>JALYHX010000545.1 GCA_030776305.1 Myxococcota bacterium | reverse complement strand
GGTCTCTGCTCCGCGCCCCGCTTCCCGCCGCCTCCCGGCAGTTGAAAGAAGTGCATGACTTACTGTGTCGGCGTTCTCTTGAAGGAGGGAATCGTATTTGCGTCGGACTCACGCACGCACGCGGGAGTGGATAACTTTGCGTCCTTCTGCAAGCTGACCGTATTCGAACGTCCAGGCGATCGCGTCATCGTCTTGCTCAGCTCTGGGAACCTCGCTGGAACTCAGGCGGTTATCAGTATCCTGAAGCAACGCAGTGACGTCGAGAGCAGTCCGCCGAACATGTGGACCGCGCGCACGATGTTCGACGTCACGATGCTTGTCTCGGACGCGATGCGCGAGATCGAGCGGCGGGACGGGGCCTATTTGAAGGACAGTGCCGCCGGGTTCAACGCCTCTTTCATCGTCGGCGGCCAGATCGACGGTGAACCGCTCCGCCTCTTTCGGATTTACTCCGAAGGGAATTTCATCGAGGCCGGAAACGGCACTACATTCTTTCAGACGGGCGAAGCCAAATATGGGAAGCCGATCATCGATCGCGTGATTACACCCGCGACCAGTCTCGTCAACGCCACAAAATGCGTGCTCGTTTCGTTCGATTCCACGATGAGAAGCAACTTGTCGGTGGGAATGCCCATCGACCTCGTATGCGTCGAGCGAGACACGATGATGGTGCGGAGGAGGCGACGCTTCGAGCCCGGCGACCCTTACTTCACCGCGCTGAGCAAAGAATGGAGCGACGGCGTGCGGACGGTGTTCGACCGCCTCCCGGAGCTCAAATGGTAGCCGGCGCCGGGCGGTGATCGCCCGGGCCGTGCGTCAGGTCCTTCTCGCCGGGGTTACTTCCGTTAGCCGCCGGCGTCTCCATCGCTCGCGCCCGCGTCGGACGCGTCCGCGCTACCTTCGGTTCCACCATCGCCCGCTTCAGATGCGTCGGTGGCACCCATCGCATCGGCTTCGACGGCCGCGTCGGCCGCGTCGGCGCTGGTGCCTGCGTCGATGGCCGCGTCGCTAGAGTCGCTGCCGTCCGCGGCGGCGTCGACCGCCCCGGAATCCACCGGTGTGATCGCGTCCGCAGCACTGTCACCAGCCTCGGGCGACGGACCATCCGTCGTCGTCGAGTCCATCGTCCCGCTGTCCGAGGGAGTCGTGTCCCCGGAGCTGTCGCAGGCCGCAAGCGCAAGCGCAGAAAAAGAAATGACAACCAAATTGGATCGCGTTCGCATGATTCCTCCTCTTACGGTGTACGAATACCGCCTCACCGGAGTCGTTGTGACTTCGCCCCTGTGACGGCCGTGCGACGCGATGTGACGGGCTGTGGCTCCGCTGCGTTTCAGGACAGTGTCCGACGAGCCGGCGCCGCCTTCGACGGTTTCATGGATGTTGCGTATTCTTTTCGATTGGGAGCGTCTACGAACTGCGCTCGCCCACGAGCACATCCGATTTGGCCAATCAGGCCACTCGATTCTGTGCCAAACTCGGTCCGCCATGCAAATCCGAGTCGGCTACGAGCTTACGTATCATTTCCCACAGGATACGCCCGTGATTCTCGTACTCAGCATTCACTATACGCGGGTTTCGGACATCGTGACCCCGGACCACATGATCGTGGTCCCGAATGTTCCGATGACGTCCTATCGAGACAGCTTTGGCAACTGGTGCACTCGAATTCTCGCGCCGGCCGGCCGGGTCCAAATCTCGGCGAATGCTTTGGTGAACGACAGTGGTTTGCCAGACGTGGTGATGCGCGCCGCAGAACAGCACCCCGTGCAGGCCTTGCCCGAGGACGCGCTGATCTTCTTGCTCGGGAGCCGCTACTGCGAGACGGACCGTCTGTCCGATACGGCGTGGAACCTATTTGGCAGCGTACCCGCCGGTTGGGGGCGCGTCCAAGCCATATGCGACTTCGTGCACCGACATATCGAATTCAACTATGCTCTTGCGAGGCCCACGAGAACCGCGTGCGAGGCTCTCGAAGAGCGAACGGGAGTCTGTCGCGACTTTGCGCACCTCGCCATCGCGTTTTGCCGTTGTCTGAACATACCGGCGCGGTACTGTACCGGGTATTTGGGAGACATGGGCTTGCCGCCGCCCTACGCGCCCATGGATTTCGCAGCGTGGTTCGAGGCGTATTTGGGCGGACAGTGGCACACGTTCGATCCGCGAAACAACGTTCCACGCATCGGCCGTATTCTCATCGCCCGGGGCCGGGACGCGGCGGACGTCGCCATCACGACGACCTTCGGCCCGAATACGTTGGAAGGCTTTCGCGTGTGGACGGACGAGGTATTGCCCCCCGCGTGATCGTTTCGAGTGGATGGATTGGTTACGGTCCGTACATGTAATACGTCGCGCCGTAGGCGACGCGCGTCTCGGCGTCCGTGTGCGCCCCATCGCAACCCCCGGCCGGCGCCTTCCCACCGACGGTGGCCACGCGTTGAATGCCCTTCACCGAGCTGAAGACGCCGGATCCCTCGTTCGACTTCGCATCGAGCAAGAGCCACGGGATCGCGGTTGCCTCTGGCGCGTCCGCCTTTGCGTGGAGCTTACCGACGACCTTGCTGCCATCCGTGGATTCCCATGTTGGACCGCCGTAGTGCTTTCCGATCACTCGACCGTTGTCGTCGAAGAGCTCGGCCTCGGGAGCCTTGAGCGTCCACTCGTAGAGACTCGCGGCGCCTTCCTTTGCCTTGCAGACGTAGATTTGAACCCCCTTGCCCACGGCCTTGAGCAAGACTTTCTGGCCGCTCGGGATCGCGATGGCCTCCGGCATCGTCGGCGGCGCGACGCTCTGCGGAGCTGACGTGTTCGTTGCCGCGCTCGTTGCGGGCGTTGGGGCCGCTCCGGTCGGCATGGAAGGCGGCGGCGTTGCGGCATCCTGCGCCGCGCAATTCGTGAGGAGCAACGCGAGCGGCAGTACTCGAGTGAAGTCCATGGTTCCTCCCGGGGGTTGGACTCTCGTGAGCCTACCATTCAACCGCACGGCTGGGACCATGTCCATCCGGGCCGGATCGTCGTGAGTGTGCTAAAAACCGCGTGCCACAGTGAGATCTCTCGTCTCGGGGCCGTTGCGGGTCGCCATTCACGGCGCACTGGCGGTCAGTGTTCTCTTTCTGGCTTCGTGTGGCAATCCGGTCAGCCAGACACCCGTGCCAAGCGCGATCGATGGCGGCGGCGCGCAAGATGCGGGCCCCGGCAGCGCCGGCGATGCCGACACGGATCCTGTCGATTCCGAATCGGGCGGGGGCGACGCCTCCACGTCGGGTGGCGTTGGCGGGGACGCTGCCACCGTGATGGGTAATGGCAGCCCGACTGTGGACGCGTTCGTCGACGTGGGCCCCGCGCGCGACATCGATGCAGGCGTTGGGTCGCTGCCGCCGGAACCCCAATTTCCGCCTGCGTGCGCGACGCTCCTCGCAAACAAGACGAAGAGCGGAGGAACGCTGGCCGATGAGAGCAATCCCGATACTGCCCGGATCCAGGCGGCAATCGATGGTTGTTCGGCAGGTCAGTCCGTCCAGTTGGCTGTGGGGGCCGGAGGTGACGCCTTCCTGACGGGCCCTCTGACGATGAAGGCCGGCGTCACGTTGTGGGTGGACACGAATGCGACGCTGTTCGCGTCAAGGAATCCGCGCGACTTCGACGTTGCCCCAGGAACCTGTGGGACGTTCGCGAACAACTCGAGCAGCGGATGCAAGCCGTTGATTGCTGTGACGGTCGCGAACGCAGGCATCGTCGGCGGCGGTATCATCGACGGTCGAGGCGGCGAACCGATGGTCGGTGCGACCACGACGTGGTGGGACGTCGCTCAGGGGGCGAAGACAGCGGAATGAACCATAGCTGTCCGACACTAATTCAGGCAAAGGGCGCCCAGACCTTCACGCTCTACAAGATCAGCTTGTACAACTCCCCGAATGCCCATGTGTCACTCGGGAGCAGGGGGTTCATCGTCTGGGGAGTCACGGTATTGACGCCGTCAGCGGCAGCGAACAGCCTCGGCAAGGCTCTGACCGCAAGCTACGCCCGAAACACCGACGGTATCGATCCGAACGGCGCAAGCGACGGGTATATCGTCTATAGCAAGATCAGCGACGGTGACGATCAGATTGCCATCAAAGCCGGCGGCGGAGGTCCGGTCGCGAACCTGGTGATCGCGCACAACCACTTCGGCAGCGGCCATGGAATGTCGATTGGCAGCGAAACGAGCAGCGGGGTGTCCAACATTCAAGTTTACGATCTGTCGATCGACGGTACGTTGCCGAACAACGGCATCGGCGGGTCGAGCGGCATTCGGATCAAGTCGGACGCGTCTCGCGGCGGACTCGTCACGAACGTGACCTACAGCGACATTTGCGTCCGGGGGTTGCCCAACCCGATCTACATCGATCCCCACTACACGACGGCGACCGGCATGCTGATCCCCCAATACACCGGCATCACCATCCGAAATGTCCACTCGCTCGCGAGCTCGATTATCCCCGCTGTCATCCTGAACGGATACGATGCGTCTCACGTGCTCGCCGTGACA
>JALYHX010000544.1 GCA_030776305.1 Myxococcota bacterium | reverse complement strand
CTTCAGCGCCTTGATCGGACGCGCGCGCACGCCCTTGCTCGCGGGCTTGGCGGCGAACTTCTGCTTCTCCTTGGTGAACGGGTTGATCCCCTCGCGCGCGGGGCGAGCGGGCTTCTTCACGACGACGAACTTCGCGAAGCCCGGCAGCACGAAGATGCCCTTCTTCTTCAGCTCTCGATGACCGACATCGACGAGCGTCTCCACGACCTGCTTGACCTGACTGCGCGAGATTTCGTCGCCGATCGCCTCGGTGACTTCTTGTAAAATCGCGCTCTTCGAGAGCGGCTTGTTTTTCCCGTTGTTCGATTTGGCCATGTTCGGAGCTCCTTGGCCGTGAGAAGAGCGCCTTCACAACCGCCAGGTCAATAGAAAGGCGCAACCGGCGGACACTCGCCGGTCCCATAGAGCAAATACTTTTGACGCTTGACGGCAAACGCGGCGAGCTCGGCGCGGTACGTCATCACGATCGACGCGAGGGATAGACCAGCACCGATGGCACTCATGGCCTCGGTGTTGGCGAGCAGCCGACCGAGCTTTTCGAACTCCCATTCACGAGGGTAGAGGCGGCGAAGCTCGCGGGCGATGGCGAGGCCGGTCCGGACGGGCTCGAATTGAGCGCGATCGTGAACGGTGACGCGCACACCGCCACAGAGCTCGTGAGCGTAACGGTCCGACGTCGGCGTGAAAGTTTCGGAGGTGAAGCTGACGCCGTGAAGGACATCGGCCGTGACCGCGGCAGCGAGCTCCCGACCGTTGATCCAGGGCGCCCCGACACGTTCGAAGGGCATGTCGGTGCCGCGGCCGACGGAGAGGTTGGTCGCCTCGAGGAGACCCACCGCCGGATAGAGGAGCGCCTCGTCCACGCTGCGCAGATTGGGTGAAGGGTTGACCCAACGCACACCCGTCTCGTCGGCGTAAAGCGAACGGCGCCAGCCGCGCATCGGCACGATGGACAGCGCGACACCGAGGTGGTCGTCGGCATTCAAGAGCGTCGCCAGCTCTCCGATGGTCATACCGTGCCGAATGGGAAGCGAGTGGTAGTTCACGAAGGACTGCGGGAATGGCACCAGGACAGGCCCGTCGATGTCGATTCCGTCGATGGGGTTGGGGCGGTCGAGAACGACGAAGCGGAGACCGTGATCGCGCGCGACCTCCATGGCACGGCGCATCGTCGACGCATACGTAAAGAAGCGTGTGCCCGCATCCTGGATGTCGAACACAAGCGTGTCGATCCCCTCGAGACTTTGCGGGCTCGGACCGAGCGCATCGCCGTAGAGACTGTGCACCGGGAGTCCAGTTCGCGGTTCTCGTCCGCCCTTGATTTTGCCCTCGCGATCCGCATCCAGGCCATGCTCCGGCGCAAACAAAGCGATGAGCGTCACCCCCTGGGCATTGAGCAGAAGGTCGATCGTCGATGCGCCGTCTCTCGCGCGCGCAGTCGCGTTGGTGATGAGCCCGACGTGGCTGTCGCGTAGTCGCGCGAAGCCCTCGTCGCGTAGGACGTCGATGCCCGTTCGAGTGTCTTGCGTCACGTCCGGGCAGGCATCTACGCGACCCGCCGCTGGCCCGATCGATCGCGCGGCCAACGTGTTGATGCGAGCGACGAGCGGCTTTGCGTCCCCTTTGCCGTCTGGGTGCACCCTGTTCGTCAGAACGACCGTGAAGAGATCCTTGTCGGGATCCATCCAGAGCGCGGTGCCCGTGAACCCAAAGTGACCGAACGCCCGTGGTGAGAGGCCCTCGCCTCTCCATTGGCTACCGACGCTCCACCCCAGCGCGCGGATCCCGCCAGGCACATCGTGCGGCGCGATCATCGAGGCGACCGCCTGCGGTGAGAGAATTCGTTTGGTGTCGATCGCGCCGCCACCCAGGATCGCACGTGCGTAGAGGGCGAGGTCGTCCGCGGTCGAAAAGAGGCCCGCGTGTCCAGCGACTCCCCCGAGGAGGTACGCGCGCGGATCGTGCACCACGCCAACCCGCCACGCGCCTTCGACGAACTCGGTCCACGCAGCGCGCTGCTTGAGCGTGTCGGACGGGAGAAAGCCTGTCTCCTTCATACCGAGCGGAGTGAAGATCGCTTCGTCGCTGAAGCCCGGAAGGTCTCGGGATGCGACGCGTCGGACGACCTCCTCGAGGAGAATGAATCCGAGATCACTGTAGATGGTCCCCGAACCCGGAGTGGCGCGCAGCGAGAGATTGCAAATGCGCCGAATCGCCTCACCGCGGCCCTGCGCGAAGTCCCCCTCCGGGGTGTCAGCCTGCAAACCGGAAACGTGGAGGAGAAGCTGGCGGATCGTCACCGCGCTCTTCCCGTTCTTGGCGCACTCCGGGACGTATTTGGCGAGCGGCTCGTCGAGACCCACCGCACCGCGCTCGACGAGGACCATGATGCTGGTCGCCGTCGCCACCGGCTTCGTGAGCGATGCGAGGTCGAAGAGCGTGTCGACCGTCATCGGCACGCGAGAAGGCTCCACCTCGCGAAAGCCATACGCGCGACGGAACACGATACCGTCGCGACGGCCGACGATGACCACGGCGCCCGGAATCTGATGGCTGTCGATGGCGCTTTCGACGGCAGCATCGACGTCAGCGTCCGGAAACGACGTGCTTCTGGCGGCGGGCGGTGCTTGCGTGGCGACGGGTCGGGCGTCCACCACGGGCAAAGCGACATGTGGGGTTGGTGTCCGGGTGTGGCAGCCAGCGGCGAGCAACGCCGCGCCCAGCGCGTGCGCGCGCGACGATACGCCGCGACCATGGGCCATGAGTCATTGTAACGAACTCGCCGCCACGACCCACCATCCCGAGCCTTGCCATCGTCCCTCGGCCGGCCAAAAGGTGAACCGATGATGCATCGCTTGCTACAATGCTCGCCACGGGCACTGCCTTGCACGCGCCTCATGTCCGCATCGCCCGGGTCGGCGCCGTCGTCGTGGCAGGTGCTCTGGTCGCCGCTGGCGTGAACGCCGACGAGAAACCGCTGACGCACGAGTGGCGCGAGGTAGGTAAGAACCACTGGCAGATTTTGACGCCTGCCGGAGAGTCGCCGGAAACGACGGACGCCGCGGAGGGAAACCGGGGTGATTGTCCGGCCGGGATGGTCGAGATCAAAGGAAAGATGCGCCTGACGTCGATTGGCGACGAGCTTCAAAAGACCGTTTGCTCGAACTGGATCAGCCGGCACTTTCCCGAGCGGTGCGCATCCTTCGACAAGGACAAGTGGGAGGCGCTCCGTGACAAGCTGAAAACGAGGGACATGCATTTTTTCATTTAATTTTTTTATTAAAATAACCTGAAGGGTGAATAG
>JALYHX010000543.1 GCA_030776305.1 Myxococcota bacterium | reverse complement strand
TCCGCGCCCTTCGCGGTTCCTCGCGGTTTTGGCTTCACGAGGTCGAGCTCGTAGAGCCGCTGGCCACTTGGGGTTGTTTCCAGCATCCAGATTAGCTTTTCGCCGCGAATGGTCGGTACAAGCGCCTCGACGAAGAGCTCGAAGAAGATGGTGCGGATGCTCTGCACCTCGCGCTTCACGTCCTCCTCGCGCGCGGGCTCGAGCTCGCCGAGCTCGAAATCCTCCCCGGCATGCATTGTTTTGCTGCTCTGGCAGGGAATGATGAAGCGGACGACGGCCGCCGTCGACGCCGAGGGGCACTCGTAATCGCGCCCCAGAAGCCATGCCCGCAGCTTGCGAGGCCCCCAGGTCGGATGGCGTTTTCGCGCACCGACCGAGATATCGTCAAGAGTCGTGGATCGGGACGTGGCCATCAGGCGGCGTCCGCTTCCTCGATCTGGGTCTTCTTCGTTCGTCCCTTCTTGATGTTCGGCCTGGTGTCGCTGGCGACGTCGCGTTCGACGCGGACGCCGTCGCGGAAAAAGACACCGGCGGCGACGAGGGGCAGAAGCTCGTGGCCATTGAGACGGCGCCACGTGCGCTCGGCAGCGAGCAGGAGCTTGAAGGCCATCGCGAGGCCGGCGTCCGACAAGACCGGCCTCGTCTTGCGATATGGCTACGTGGATTCGCGCCCGAAGGACTCCGCGTCCAAGCTGAGCGCTGACAGCGACGAAGACGACACCGTGCAGCGCGAGTTCACAGATCACCGACTTCGATAAGAGCATCGCCGCGAGCAACAAGCGCATCGGGCGCCAGGTGTTGCTGCGGTTCTTCAACAGGATCCGGGTGAAGGAATAGGTCGGGCCCAGGAAGCATGGAGGTACAAATGGCGAGCAGCAAAGGCGGTGGCGGGAAACACGGGAGGGACGTCTATGTGCAGAAACACGCGGACGGTTGGCAGGTGAAGAAGGCAGGCACCGAGAGAGCCTCCGCAGTCACCGAGACGAAGAAGGAAGCCGAGAAGATCGGCCGCGAGGCGGCCCGCAAGGAGAACTCAGAGCTGATCATCAAAGGCCAGGACGGCAGGATCCAGAGCAAGGACAGCCACGGTCACGATCCCAGGCGTACCAAGGGGTAGCGAGGCCCGTCCAAGCCCGCCACCACCTGCTCCCGGTAGGGGTCGTCTAAGAAACGTTCCCAAATCACCGTCGACGGGCACGGTCCGGAGCAACTTCAGGTTGCTGCGGGCAGTCCGCGCCCTGGGCTCCACGCCGCTGCGCCAGTGACGCAGAGTCCACAGATCACAGACTTCAATAAGCGCGCCGTGTCCCACGATGTCAGCTCTGACAAGCGCGGCGATTTAGCGCCTTGTACGGCCGGCTTCATAGGTAACGCTTCAGACCGGCTTCATGGGTGACGTGGTCTGCAGACTATTTCTATCATTTCGTAGGCTTTGTCCCTATTCGGTAGCAGGACTGACGTCCTCGGGAGGATGGTCCGAATCGCAGTTGCGAGGACGCGAGCCGCGGACGAAGCGACCGTGAGCCGACAGGATTCCGAGTTTCAGGGGCACGTAGCTCACGAGCGTCGTGCCGTCCTTCGAGAGCTCGAAGGCGACCGGTTCCCCGCGGAGCAGAGGCGAAAGAAGTTCAACCTGACCGGGGCACCAACGCGAGATTCGCAACGCCGAAGGAGTGAAGGGACATGGCGAGGAAGGCTGCGGAGTCAAAGGCAAGAGTGGCCCGTCCAGTCCCCCCCGGCCCAGCTGCAACACTGCGCCGGAGTCTTACATTTCTTGCACTCGCCATTCGTCCAGTGGCCACCACTTCCGACGCAACAATCCTCGGGGGAATTGCACGGATCGCACGGGACGCAATTCAGCGTTCCACCGCATTCATCGGACAGGTTACCGCAGTTTCCGTCGCACGTTAGCTGCACACAGCAATTCGCGATCGTGACGGCCACGGGCAAATCGCATGTCGTTCCGGCCGCAGACGCCGCACACGTTCTAATAGTCTGGACGGATCCGGCGGCGGCGCCCGACTGATTGACCGGAGTACCGATCACGAACACGTTCGGATTGATGATCCCATACGAAGCGTTGGGTGTGAAGCCAACGAGCGAGCGCCAAGCGCCGTTCACAAATTGCTCGACCGTTGATGGAGGCGATTGGCACGCGACGGAAATCGTCTCGACCTTATAGTACCCGGTTGGCGGTCCATACCCAGCCGGGAAGTACTCTTCGCTACAGGTGCTCGACGCACTGCACCCTGGCGCAATCGGAGGAGCAGGCGGGGGTGGAGGCGGGAGAGGGCCGTTTACGGCGTCGCACTCGCCGCGCTGGTTCGACCACATCTCTTGGACGTGCGCCGTTCCCAATGGAGTGTTGATGACCGTATTGAGGTTTGCGCAGATATCTCCGATCTCGTTGTAGGGCTGCGGCTGCCGATTGTCGCGCCAACCGTTCGAGCCATCGGGATCGGTAAGCGTCTCGATTATCTCGTGCGACTCGAAGGTCGAGATTGCGTCCCATCCTCCCCCGCATAGCGTCGCCGTCGAATTGTCCGGGATTACGACGAACGGCAGGCCAGTCAAGTTATCGTGATACGCGCAGAAACCTTTGTCTTGGTCGTACGTGAGGTCGTGGTAGGTCGTGGGGACCGAAGCGGGAAGGTGCACGACGAAGATGACGCCGCGACCGTTAACACCCGGTGCCGTACCGTCGTAGTAGTGCATCAAGATCGAGTTGTTGATCTGGACATTGAGCTCGTTCCTGATGTCATCGACAGACACCCTCCCCGGAGGGCTCACGGGAAGAAAGACGACCGGTGGCACCGACGTCAAGGAGGCGAGGTTGTATTCGCTCTTTATGGCCTCGTAGTAGTTGCTGGTCGCGATAATGTCGTAAAGGTGCTGGACGTTGGTGACCGTCGTCGCAGTTACGTCGTTTCGGACAGAAACTCTACCGTTGATATCTTCCCAGGTGCCCCACATTACGGGAACGACGACGTATTGGTTTTGAAGGCTAACGCCGCCGACATTCGACAGAATGGGCGGGCGCACTGTAACGCCGGGCACAGGAGAATCGGAGAGGTCTAGGCCCGAGGATGACGTGCCCTGTCCGCGGGGAAGGAAGTCGCGTGACAACGGGCGCCAGCCTTTCGGAGGCGGTGGTAGGGGATGTTCATGAATGTCTCGATGGTTCGCGCTGACGGCCGCCCGCGCGGCGAACGTTTTCGTCGACGAATTGACTCGAGACGGCTCGCTCCCGCAAGCGCCGGTGCGCGCCGCGATAACAATGGCCAATATGCTCAGGGACGCCGGTAACAATTGCGCAATATGTCGGACGCCGACCATGAGGCCCCATCGTACGATCAATCGGACGCGTCCTGCTGTCTTCGTCGAAGATGCCGCCGGACCCGGCGCTACATCGAGTACCACGGCAAGCCCGTCGCCTTTTACAGCGACATGCCACTCGTCACCCGCATGGGGCCACCGATCGCCAGGGTCATGGGACTAGTCTAGTCGACTCGCTTGGCCCCAATGCCAGAGGCATTGTGACCATGACCCAGGGACAGCAGGCTGTCTGCCCCACCTGCGGCCACGGCGGCGCTCCCCCGCAGGCCCACCGCCACCGCCCGGGGTACGGCGGGTCAGTCGCTCTCGGACGACGTGGATTGATCGGCCCCACCGTCTGCGGCCGTCGCATCCCCACTTGCGTCCGAAGTCGGGAAGGGGGCACCGTAATAGACACCAGTTGAGGGCGGCGAGCACTCCGCCGTGCCGGCCGCTATTCCTGCCGCTACGGCTGCCGCGGCCGCCATTCTCAAAAAGGGCTCGCCGCCGGAGCGAACGGACAACGACGGCGCGCCTCCGCAAAACGGACACACGGGCTCGTGAGCCTTGACGTGCCTTGTACAGCCAGAGCAGAGCACAAAGGCGCTTAGCACGCTTCCGAGCTCCCTTCTGTCAGAAGCCACTGTTCGGATCCACTTACGACCGCACGTGCACGTTCTAGCTCCGCCGCAGGCCACGGCTCCTCAACGATTTCGTACCTTCCGAAGTCGAACGGCACCCCGCCGGGCTTCTCCTTGCGAAGGAGGCGCTCACGACGACCTTCGCGCAAAAGCTCGAGGGAGCGGTGGTGGCAAAATGGATTGTTTCCGCGTCTGCCGAAAAGAACGTGGGTGGTCCAAGAGCAGCCCGCGAGACACGCGTCGCGATAGTAACAGCGAGCACAGATTCCCCAGAGCTCATCGACGGTACGGTCTCGCGTAAATCGGAGCGATGCCGAGCGCTCCCAAATATCTCGGAGCGAATGGTCGCGAACGTTGCCGCCCACATAGTCGCTCGTTGGAAGCGACGGGCATCCCTTGATGTTACCGTTGGCCTCGATGCCAAGGACCACACGACCTGCTCCGCAAGACCCCATGTGACCGGACGGGTACGAGGATCGAAGCGCGCTTTCGTGCGGGCCGAAGTAGCCAATGTTGTTGCCCGCCCAAAATTTGACTCCCACGTCGTCGGCACGGCGCTTCAACCTGGCGAGCATCGGCATGGCCTCGAGCAGTTGGTAGGGCTCCAAGAGCAAGTCCTCTTCGTCTGCCGCACGACCCATTGCCACAGTGAATTGCATGAGCCAAGCGCGAATGCCGCACTCTATCAGCTGCTCGAAGAGCTTTGGAATCTCCCGAAGGTTCCACCGATTGATATGCGTATTCGAGGAGGTGGAGATGGTGGCCTCACGAAACAGCCTCAAAGCGACGAGAGC
>JALYHX010000542.1 GCA_030776305.1 Myxococcota bacterium | reverse complement strand
GACGGGGGGGGACCGGTTCGGTACCGCGGGCGGCGGGGGAAGTCGATCGACCCGGGGCATCGCGGCCTACGTAGCACATGAGGCTTGCGATGCTCACGGGCGGCCCTTTGCCGTGCGCACCGTTTCGCCGATCACGCGAGGCGCGTCCCCCACCGGAACGAGCGTCGCCTTCTTCGGATCGCTCTCCGTTCGCGGCTTCAGCTCGACGTTTCCGCTCGCGAGCGCCTTGGCGCCAATCGTGACGCGGAGCGGTATGCCGATGAGGTCCGCGTCTTTGAATTTGACGCCCGGACGCTCGTCGCGATCGTCCCAGAGTACCTCGACGCCTTGCGCCTCCAGCGCGTCGTAGAGGGAGCGGGCCACCGCGAGCAAGTCGCCATCCCGGCCCAGGGTCACGAGATGGACCTGGTAGGGGGCGACGCTCATAGGCCAACGAATGCCGCTGTCGTCGTTGTGTTGCTCGATGGTCGTCGCCACCAAGCGCGATACGCCGATACCGTAGCACCCCATGACGAGATCGAGCTGCTGTTGCTTGTCGTCGATGAACGTGGCGCCCATCACCTTCGAATACTTCGTTCCAAGGACGAAGATGTGTCCCGCCTCGATGCCGCGGTAGCTCGTCAGTTTGCCGGCCTCGCAGCGGGGACACGGATCACCGGTCGTCGCGAGCCGAAGGTCTGCCACCGGCCCTTCGTAATCCCGGCCGAAGCGCACGTTCTTCAGGTGCCAATCCGTCTCGTTCGCGCCGGTGACGCCGCTGGGCACGAGGGACGCCGCACGGTCGACGACGATTCTGCCCTTGAATCCAACTGGGCCCGCGAAACCAAGCTTCGCGCCGGTCGCCTTTACGACGTCCGCCTCGGTGGCGAGGAATATATCGGCGACACCGACGGCGCGAGCGAGCCGAATCTCGTTCACTTCGTGGTCGCCACGCACGACGGCCATGACGACGTCCTCTCCCGCCCTGTACAAGAGGGATTTGAGCATCGCCCTCTGGGATACGCCGAGGAATTTCGCGACGTCGTCGATGGCACCGTGCCCGGGTGTGTTTACGCGCGCGATGGGCTCGTCGGATGCCTTGAGCGCATCCGCATCGACGACGGCCTTCGCGGTCGCTACTTCCACGTTCGCGGCGTAATCGCACCCGTCGCACGCCACGATCGCGTCCTCGCCCGAGTCGACGAGCACCTGAAACTCCACGCTGGTCGACCCGCCGATGGCGCCGGAGTCCGCCTGGACCATGCGGTAGGTGAGGCCCATGCGATTGAAGATGCGAATGTACGCTTCGCGCATCGTTTCATAGCTCACGAGCGCCGCCTCCTCGTCCTTGTCGAACGAGTACGCGTCCTTCATCAGAAACTCGCGACACCGCAGAAGTCACCCGCGGGCGCGAGGCTCGTCGCGGAACTTCACCTGCACTTGGTAGAGGTTCTTCGGCAGGTCGCGCCAGCTCTTGATCTCGCGTCGTGCGATATCGGTAACGATTTCCTCGTGCGTGGGACCGAGGTGATGGTCCGCCCCCTTCCGATCCTTGAGGCGAAAGAGCACGTCTCCGTAATGGTCCCAACGCCCGGTTTCCTTGAAGTAGTCCGCCGGAAGCAACGCGGGCATGAGGATTTCAAGCGCGCCAGAGCGATCCATCTCTTCGCGAATGATGGATTCGACCTTCCGAAGCACGCGAAGGCCCAGAGGGAGAAAGTCGTAGATACCGGCGCCGACGCGCCGGATGTAACCGGCACGGGAAAGGAGGACGTGACTGGTGTTCGTCGCGTCGGCCGGAGCCTCTTTCATCGTGGGAATGAGGGCGCGCGAGAAAAGCATGGTCGGCGCGCTCGCTTAGCACATGGGCGACGACGTGTCGCCGCGCGAGGACGGATCGCCGGCACCGGGGCGTGCCCGGCCCTCGGCGCCGAGATGTTTGCGCGATATGGAACGGGGGGCCTAAGAGGTCAGTACGCTCAGCATCGCGGAGGCGCTCTCCGATTAGGGTTGCTGAAAGTCGTAGATCGAGCCGAGGCGAAGGATACCGGTAAGCTCGTCGAGCGCATGCATGCCCTCGCGCGCCAGCAGGGGATCGGCCAGATCACAGGGCCGAAGTCGGTCGCGATAGTGGCGTGCGATCCACGCGGCCAATGCGCCATAGAGATCGTCCGTCAGAAGAACGTTCGCCGACAACGCGCGGGCCTCGTCATCCGACAAGGTCACGCGAAGCCGCAAGCACGCAGGGCCGCCCCCATTGCGCATCGATTGGCGCACGTCGACGTAGTGCACATCGCGAACGGATCCGCCAGCCGCGACGACGCGCTCGAGGAACGCACGGGCCTTCGGGTCTTCACGCGAGTCCTCTGGTGCGACGATCGCCATGGCTCCGTCAGGTAACGTGAGGACTTGGCTGTTGAACGGGTATGCGGCAACGGCGGACGCCGAAGACAGGTCGGCGCTCGTTGCTCGGA
>JALYHX010000541.1 GCA_030776305.1 Myxococcota bacterium | reverse complement strand
AGACCTGCCGACGACCGGCGCTTGGGTCTTTCTCGCCGCGAGGATGCTGTACGTACCGGCCTATCTCTCCGGGGTTCCGGGCCTTCGCACCGCCTTCTGGATCGCCAGCTGGGTTGGCTTGGGCATGATGATCGCGGCTCTCGCCACGTCGTGAAAGCTGACGCCCAATACTGAACTGATGTACCCTCTGGTCGAGGGCTCACGAGTGTCGCTCCTCAACAAGCTTTCGAGGCTCGATTCGGTCGGACCCGACCCGAATCGCGCGCGCGTGCTCGAGGACCTGCGAAGCCGGATACGCGCCACGCTGGAGCGCGCTGCGCCCCGCCGCGCGCCGCCTCCACCGGTCGACACGGTCGACCTTCCCTTCGCAACGCACGAGACCCCCTCCGGAGCGCTTCACGTGCGGTTCCAGCGCCTCTCGCCAGCGCACCGCACCGGCCGAACGTCACTGGCGAACGCTCGGCACGCGAGCGCCGAACTCCTCGCCCTGCTCGCCCTCGACCCCGGGATCGCGGCATGCGACGCGAGCCGCGCCCTTTTCCTCGATACCGAGACGACTGGGCTCGCGGGCGGAGCGGGCACCGTCGCATTCCTGGTCGGACTGGCGTGGTGGGAGGACGGATCTCTGGTGCTCGAACAGTTGCTCGTGCGCGCTTTAGGCGAAGAATCGCCGATGCTCGAACGCGTCGCGATGCGCATCCAGCAGGCGTCGATGCTCGTGACGTTCAACGGGAAGAGCTTCGACATGCCCCTCTTGCGGACGCGCTTCGTCATGGCGCGCATCGCGTCGCCCCCCGAGCCGCCGCACCTCGACCTTTTGCACGTCGCACGGCGTATCCACGGACGGCGACTGAGAAACGGCTGTCGGCTCGTCGCCATCGAGCGCGACGTCTTGGGGTTCGCGCGTCAGGACGACGTCGAGTCGGGAGACGTCAGCGCATGCTACCTGCACTTCTTGAGGACCGGAGAGGCGCGCGCGCTGCTTGGGGTCATCGAGCACAACGCCTGGGATGTCGTTGCCATGGCCGCCATGGTGGCTCTCTATGGCGAGCCGCTGCACGAGCACTTGTTGGGGGAGGACCTCGCCGGGATCGCGAGGACGCTGCGGCGCGCGGGAGCGCTCGACGATGCTCTGACCGCCGCGGATGCTGCCGTACAGCGCGACGCCGCCCCGGCGTCGCTGCGGACGCGCGCGGACATCGCAAAGAGCCGTGGCGACCGGGCCCGCGCACTCGCCGACTTCGAGGCGCTCGCATCCGCGGTGGATGACGCGTCGGTTCGCCTCGAGCTGGCCAAGCTCTACGAGCACTGGGTCAAGGAGCCAGCGCGGGCCCTCGAATGGGTCGCACGCGGTACGGGTGAAACTCCGGAACGCGCCCAGCGGCGCGCCGATCGGCTGACGCGAAAGGCCGAACGTCTGTCCAGCCAAAGCTCGATGACGTTCGGATCCGAAGACCGAAAGAATGATCCGGGTCCTCAACCGGAGGCCCCCGCGAACGACTCGTCGAGGATACGCAGCGCGTCGTCGATCTCCGCGGCGTCGACGACGAGCGATGGTGCGACGCGCAACACGTTGCCGTAAAGCCCACCACGCCCGATGAGCAGACAGCGACGCTTCGTCTCCTCGAGAAGACGCATTGTCATTTCCAAGTTGGGCGCGCGGTCAGCCCCTTTTTCGTTCGCGACGATTTCGATCCCTTGCATGAGGCCGCGGCCCCGCACGTCACCGATCACGGGATACTTGGCTTTGAGGGCTTCTAGTCCGTCTCGCAGCGTCTTGCCTTTGGCCGCCGCGTTGTCGACGAGCTTCTCCTCGACGATGGTATCGATCGTCGCGTTCGCAGCGGCGCTTGCAACGGGATTGCCGCCGAACGTCGAGATGCTCCCGGCCCCCCATGCCTCTGCAATCGGCGCGCTCGTCACCACGGCGCTGATCGGGAATCCGTTGGCGATTCCCTTGGCCATCGTGACGATGTCCGGCTCGAGCCCCTCATGGTTCACTCCCCACATCGCGCCCGTGCGGCCAAAGCCCGTCTGCACCTCATCGCAAATGAAGATGCCGCCATGCCGACGCACGATGTCCACCGCGAGCTTCATCCATCCGGGAGGCGGCGTGATGAAGCCGCCGACGCCGAAGACCGGCTCTACGATCAGGCCCGCGACCCGCCCGACGGTCGTCGTTCGAATCAGCTCGTCGATGTCTTGCGCGCACTTGAGCTCGCAGCTCGGATAGGACAGGTCGAAAGGGCACCGATAACAGTACGGCGCGTGCGCGTGCTTCACCGCGGCGAACTGCGTCGTCACCGCGCGGTAACCGGCGTGGCCGGTGAGCGACTGAGCGAGCATGCTGCGCCCCGAGTAGCCGTGGCGAAAAGCGATGATCTCTTGCCGTCCGGTATGGCACTGGGCGAGGGCCACCGCCGTCTCGTTCGCCTCCGTGCCACTCGTGCAGAAGAAAGCCTTCTCCTGGGCGCCGGGCGCGAGCTTCACGAGCTTTTCGGCGAGGTCTGCGAGGGGCAACGTCGGGTAAAGCGTCGACATGTGTCCGAGCCGAGCCATCTGGGCGCGTACGGCGTCGTTCACTCGTTCGTTCGCGTGCCCCACGCTGAGCGTCAGGATGCCTCCGAAGAAGTCGAGGTAGGCGCGTCCGTCGAAATCGTGGACGACGCACCCCTTGCCGTCCTCGATGGGGAGTGCTTCGGTGTAGTACGTAGCGACGCTCGGAAAGAGGTACTTCTTGTACTTTGCGCTGACTTCAGCGCCGGTGGGCTTGGTGTCGGTCATGGACTCTTTCTTTCTTCGTGCGACGACAGCTCGTCGACAAGCGCGTCCGCGCCATAGACCACCCGAAGCGCCTCGATCATCGCCGCTGTGTCGACGCTGATCGCCCGTGCCGTCATGTCGTCGTACACGAATCGGCTCGGAAGGCTCGCGAGGTTCCCGTCGAAGATCAGGCCGACAAGGTTGCCTTGAGCGTCGACCACGGGACTGCCGCTGTTGCCGCCGATGATGTCGTTCGTCGATGCGAAATTGAGCGGCGTCTTGGGCGACAGTCTGGCGCGGGCTCCGCCGACCCAACGCGGTGGGAGGCGGTACGGCTCCACCCCCGTCGCGTGGTTGTACATTCCATCGAAGTCCGTCGACGCGGCGATCGCTCTGCCACGCTCCACGTATCCTCGTACGACCCCGACCGACAGACGAAGCGTGAATGTTGCGTCGGGCGCGACGCTGGTCGCGCGGATCGCAAACTTTGCCTCGGCGACACGCCGGCCGAACGAGCGCATCGGTGCCTCGACCTCGTCGTCGTAGCGCTTGCGAACCGCGCGCGCAGCAGGCTCCAACGTGCGCATCGCGACGACGAGCGGGTCGGTCGATGCCGCGACCGCGGCTTTGCCCCCGTCCCAGAGCGCACGACGCGCGTTGACATCGTAGAGTTTGGTGGTCGCGACGATCTCGCGTGCCGTCCGCGCCGGTGTACGTCCGGCCAGAAGCTGTTCGACGGCCGCGTCGTGCGCCCCAAGGACCGTCTGCAGCGCTTCCATCCATTGGGTGACGTAGGCGTCCTCCACACCCGGGTACATCGGCGCGGGCGAGAACATGTGCATCGATAGCTCGTCGAGCGCGGTCTCTCGGTACTCCGGAAGGCGTTGCTCGTTCGGCAGGGCTCGTTCGTCGGGCAGGCGCACGAGCGTGCGCGTCAACCGCAGCAGCGACCCGCCGAGCGCCTCGAGCGTCTCGTAGCGGGGATACATCTCCGCGTAGAGCGTCTGTACCCGCGAGACGTCCGTCCACGTACCGCCGAACTTGGACTTGAGCGCCGCGTCGGCGCTCAGCGCCGCCTGCAGCTTGAGTTCATCGTCCTCCTTTTTTCTCATGAGCGCCGGATCGCGCAGTCCCCGCTCGTAGCCCCCGAGGGCCTTCAGCGAATTGTCGACTCCGAAAAGTGCCTGTCGCGCCTGCCTTTTTGCCTCGGCCCCCGTTGCCGTCCAGCGCAAGAGCCCGTCACGCCAGATCCCCATTCGTGCCAACGTCCGCGGGTACACGACGTCTCGAAGAACCGCGAGCTCGGCGACCGTGTCATCGCGGCTCGTACGTCCCGGGTGACCGCTCGTGAAGACGACGTCGCCCTCTTTGGGGCCTCGCGCGTTCCAG
Source organism: Myxococcota bacterium (assembly GCA_030776305.1). Lineage (GTDB taxonomy): Bacteria > Myxococcota_A > Polyangia > Polyangiales > Polyangiaceae > Palsa-1150. Next base: position 6,226 of record JALYHX010000541.1, on the reverse strand, counting down.
CGCAGCCACTCCGTCACGGCGAGCGGCTGACCCCCGTCATAGATGCGGAAGATCGCGAGATCGAGGTCATAGCGGGGAAATGTGAAGTTGTCGCGGTCACCACCGAAGAAGGCGATGTCACCCTCGGGGGCGAAGACCAACCGCACGTCGGTATACCGCCGGTACCGATACAAGTGATACATCGCGCCCGCGTAGAACGTCACGACGTCGCACCGGAGTTTCGTCTCCTCGTGGCATTGCCGTTCGATCGCCGCCATCGTGGCCTTCATGGCGCGGTTTGCCTCGGCTTCGGACATGCCGGGCTTGCGGGCGGCTTGAACGCGCGCCGTCGTGTCTTCCATCGACTCCAGCTGGTTGATTTCGAGATCGGGACATGGGACCTCGGGCCCATCCTTGCCGGCCAGATAGCCCGCTGCGAGGTAGTCGTGCTCCGGGCTCGCCAGCTTGGCAATGCAGTCGCCGGCGACATGATGGTTGGTCAGTACCAATCCCCGCGGCGAGACGAACGACCCGGAGCCTCCAACGTTGAAGCGAACGCTGGCGCGGCGCAAATGGTCTAGCCAGCCGTCCGTGATGGTAGCGTGATGTTCGGCATCGATCCGACTGCGCGGGACCATGTCGAAAGGCCACATGCCTTCGTCGGCTCGGGCACGACACGTGACAAGCAACGCGACTGCTAGGACGGGCAGGGAAGAGGAACGCATGGGGCACACGCTACGTCTTCGCGGGGAGCAGCCGCCCCCGAGATGTCGCCGCGGCATCGACCGGGCGGTGGAGCACGATCTTGCGACCAGCCTCGCGCCCGTGAGCCCAGGCGTCGGTGCGGCGCTGGCCCGCGGAGCGCACGTTGCGGACATGCGGGTGGCGTTGACGGAAGTAGCGCGCCAAGTTGCCATCGCGCACCCAGACCAAGCCCTCGCTCCGGCTCTTCACTTCCTGCCTGGCGAGCGAGTCTAAAAAACCCGCCATCACCCCCGCAAGGTACACGCGACGGTCGCGGTTCGACGCAATTCCGCGCGCGAGCCGGTGCTCGCGCCAGAGGCGGTCCGCGGTCTGATGCAAGAAGCCATGAACGTACTCGGCGATGTCGAGGTTCGAGCGCGTGCCGCAGATCTCGAGGACGCTCCCGCGTTTTCCCTCGAGTGGGCGATACACCGGGACCCAGATCGCCTCGACAAAGAAGTGCTTGCCCAGGATCATCGCGACGAGCCGCTGGTGCTCGAGAACACGACCCGAGGGACGGCCGAGGTGGACGAAGGCATGAGCACGGCTGGCGGTGGCGCGCGCTTCATCGAGATTGTGCTTGAGCATAAGCCGCTGCGCCGCGGACATCGCCGCCTCGGCCTCGTGGCTGTTTGGGCTTTCGGCGAGAGCGAGCAGGCGCGCGACGCGCTCGACTATCCTGTCGTCCCGCTCGCCCCCGGCCGCTTGTGGCACGCCGGAAGCGCGTGGGTCGATACCGAGCCGGGCGCAGGCGTCGCGAAAGGCCGGGCCATGCGCCGTCTGCTGGGTCTCGCCGAGCACCTCGGACACGTACTGGTGCGCAGTCTCGTGCTTCAACACCTCGACGACGGCTCCCCAGGATTGCTCCACCACGAATCGTCGCGAGATCTCGATCGTTCGGGTCTGCTGGACCCAGCGACCGAGCGTGGCATCGGTGAAGATGAGCTCGAGCGTCGGCGCCGTAAGGGCGCCCTTGAAGAACGAACTGTTGATCTGCCACCACGTCGCGCGCAGCTCACGCACGAGCGCCGCCTCCAGCGCGGCGGTGAGCTCCCCGTCGCGGTTCATTCCGGAAGGGTTCGTTAGCACGACTCCGGTCGAAGGGCGTACGCTCCCGACCGGAGCCCGCCGTGATCGCCAAACGCTTCCTCGTAAGGATCGTCATCGCCTGCGCCGTGTCGTCTCCGAGCTGCCGCGAGCGCTCTCGCGAACCCGCAGGCACGCTGGCGAAGCTCCGCGAGAGCGGCGTCATCGCGCTCGGGCACCGCGAGTCATCGATTCCATTCTCGTACTACGACGACAAGCAGCAGGTAATCGGCTACTCGCACGAAATCATGTTGCAGGTGGTCAACGCCATCCGAAAGGAGCTGCAACTGCCGAACCTGCAGACCAAGCTGGTACCCGTCACCTCGCAGAACCGAATTCCCCTCGTTCAGAACGGCACGGTGGACATCGAGTGCGGGTCCACGACCAACAATGTCGAGCGCCAGCAGCAAGTCGCCTTCTCGAACACCATCTTCGTCATCAGCACGCGGTTCATGGTCGGGGTCGATGCCACGAAGGACATCAAGGACTTTCCTGACTTGGCGGGGAAAACGGTCGTCGCCACGGCCGGTACCACTTCGGAACGCTTGCTCCGCAAGATGAACGAAGAAAAGAAGATGAACATGCAGATCATCAGTGCCAAGGACCATGGTGAGTCGTTCCTGATGCTCGAGACGGGGCGCGCGGTGGCGTTCATGAACGACGATGTTCTTCTCTTTGGCGAGCGAGCAAAGGCCAAGCAGCCCGAGCGGTGGGTCGTCGTGGGAACGCCGCAGTCGCGCGAGGCGTACGGCTGCATGATGCGAAAGGACGATCTTTCGTTCAAAACGCTGGTCGACGCGACGATTGCCGAGTTCGAGACTTCGGGGCAAGTCGCGAGGCTCTACGAAAAATGGTTCCGGAGCCCCATTCCACCGAGGGGTCTCAACCTCATGTTCCCGATGAGCCACGAGATGGAAACGTTGCTCAAAAACCCGAGCGACCGGGCCATCGACTAGTACGCCGGCCATCATCGTCATGGGTCACCACTGGAACTGGAGCATCTTCTTCGGCGCGGTGCCGACCGGGGAAACGACGTACCTCGGCTGGCTCCTCGCTGGCATGCGCACGACGATCGCGTTGTCGTTGTCCGCGTGGGCTCTGGCGCTCGTCGTTGGGTCGGTCATGGGCATGTTGCGGACGGCGCCGAACCCGTGGCTGTCGCGTCTCGCAACCGCCTATGTCGAAGTGTTCCGCAACGTGCCCGTCCTGGTTCAGCTCTTCATCTGGTACTTCGTTTTGCCCGAGATCATCCCTGGTGGGCACTATGTGAAGCGGTTGAGCCCGGGTGAGCAGCAATTCTTGGCGGGTATGGTTTGTCTTGCGCTATTCACCGGAGCACGCGTGTCCGAGCAGATGCGATCGGGGATCGGATCTCTTCCTCCCGGTTTGAAGAACGCCGGTCTCGCGTTGGGCCTCACGCTGCCGCAGACGTATCGCCACGTGCTTGGGCCGATGGCGTTTCGCATCATCATCCCGCCGCTTACGTCCGAGTTCTTGAACGTCTTCAAAAACTCCGCGGTGTGCTCGACCATCGGATTGCTCGAGCTCGCGGCGCAGGGGCGGCAGCTCCTCGACTACACGGGCCAGACGTACGAGTCGTTCATTGCCGTCACGCTTCTGTATGCGCTCATCAACCTGGTCATCCTGCTCGTGATGCGCGGGGTAGAGAAGCGTACGCGCATTCCGGGTTACATCGGCACGAGCACCTGAGGAGGCGACCATTTACGAGTTCGACTGGAGCTCGATCCCCAAAGGCCTTCCTTTCTTGTGGGAAGGGATGAAGGTCTCGCTCGAAATCACTTTCGTCGCGGTCACCGCGGGAATCGTGCTGGGCACGCTTCTCGCGATGATGCGTCTGTCCGCGTTCCGAGGGCTGTCGTACATCGCTCGGGGTTACGTCACCTTGTTTCGTTCGGTGCCGCTGGTGATGGTGCTCTTGTGGTTCTTTCTCGTAACGCCCCAGATCCTGAGTGGCCTGCTCGGCCTTCGGCCCATTGCCGACACGCGACTTGCGTCGGCGGTCGTGGGCTTCTCGCTGTTCGAGGCTGCGTATTATGCGGAGATCATCCGAGCTGGCATTCAGAGCGTTCCCAAGGGGCAGGTGGCGGCGGCCTATGGACTCGGGCTGACGTTTGGCCAGACAATGCGGTGGGTGGTGCTTCCGCAAGCGCTTCACAACATGGTGCCGCTTCTGCTCACGCAGGCGATCATCCTCTTCCAGGACACGTCGCTCGTTTACGTCTCTTCGCTGGGTGACTTCTTCGGCGTTGCTTCCAAGATCGCCGACCGCGATGGAAGGCTGGTCGAGCTTCTCCTCTTCGCAGGCGCCGTTTACTTCCTGATCTGTTACGCCGCTTCGTTCGTCGTGGGGCGACTACAGAAGCGCGGCAGGGCCACTTGATTTCGATCCGCCACGTCAGCAAGTTCTACGGCAAATTCGAGGCCCTCGTCGATTGCTCGACCGAAATACAGAAGGGCGAGGTGGTGGTCATCTGCGGGCCGTCAGGTTCGGGCAAGAGCACGCTCATCAAGTGCGTCAATGGGCTCGAGACGTTCCAGAGTGGCGAAATCATCGTCGACGGTGTGTCGGTCGGGAGTCCTAACACCAATCTGCCGAAGCTGCGGGCGCGGGTCGGCATGGTGTTTCAACACTTCGAGCTCTTTCCGCACATGACCGTCATCGACAACCTCACGCTCGCGCAGGTCAAGGCGATGGGCAAGACCAAGGACAAGGCGACCGACAAGGGCCTTCAGCTCCTCGATCGCGTCGGCCTCAAGGCACATGCTCCCAAATTCCCCGGCCAGCTCTCGGGCGGACAGCAACAGCGCGTCGCCATCGCTCGCGCGCTCGCGATGCACCCCATCTGCATGCTCTTCGACGAGCCCACCTCGGCCCTCGATCCTGAGATGATTCGCGAGGTTCTCGACGTCATGGTCGACCTCGCTCGAGACGGAATGACGATGCTGGTCGTCACGCACGAGATGGGATTCGCCAAAGAGGTCGCGCACCGGGTCGTCTTCATGGATCAGGGACGGATCATCGAGGATGCCCTCAAGACCGACTTCTTCGGCGCGCCGCGTAGCGAGCGGGTCCAAGCCTTTCTGTCGAAAATCTTGCGTTGACTCAGTCGAATCAGAGCGGCGGCGGGCTTTTGATCGCGTACGATTGGTCCATGAACGATCAGACCTCGCGCCCGCGAACGCCGAGCTCCGAACGCAACGACGAGGTCTGCGGCATCTGCGGGGGGGACCGACGCATCGGGAATTCATTCGGGCTCACGACGACGTGTCCAAGCTGTCACGGCACCGGGCGGAGGCTCGAGACGGCGGGCTTTCACGACGTGACGAAGACGAAAGCGTCGCACTACCTCCCAAACCAATCGACGAACAAGTCCGAGGCCGTCGCGAAGGCGTTGTGGCCGGTGACGTTCGAGGGTGCCAAGCTCGCGACGGAGGTGCGCGAAAGCACGACCTGCGCGATTGCCGTGAAGGACAAACTCGTCCGCGAGATCATCGATTACGAGGACAGTCACGGGCAGTGCACGCAGACATTCATCAAGAAGGTCCGCAAGCAAATCCGGCCGCGAGGGTCGCCGTGACCCGCTGATTGGCAGGGTGGGTTCAGCCCAAAACGACAGGGTTGCGAGTATCCATGGTTGGTGTCGATGAGATAGGGGCCCAGCTCCTTGCTCTCGGCGTATGGCGCGGGGGGTCCTGCTGACGCTGCCCGCGCGAGCGTCATATCCGCTCAAGCCAGTCAGTCGGTCCTGGCGATGGTCAACCTGCGTGCGGCTCCTCAAAATCCAGCCCGTGCCGGCAGCCGAGACCCCGCTCTGGTCGAAAACGACGTGCCTGCAATATTTCAGTTCGACTCGACCGTCGTACGACCGGCCGCGACGTTAGGGACGGTGTCGATCCGGCGGGACCGGATCACTCCTTCCGTGGCCGAATGAGCTATTTGCATGGCGTCGCGCTTCTGCAGTTCGTGACTTGTGTGGAATGATCGCATCCATATCCGTCAAGCGATATCGCGGCGTCCGCGAATTTTATGGCCACATCGATACCGCGAGTTTCGACTCGTCAGAATGTTCAATTTGAATTGCGAAAGTGAGTTGCCGCTCATGTCCTCTGAAGTAAAAGCAACAAGCGTTTTCCGCCACCTGTTTCACGTCACCAAGGATGCGAGCCATCCAATGACAAATTGGCTAAAGCCGACCTGCTTCTGCGCGGTGTCGGCGCTGCTCTCCGTCGCTTGCAGCGGCGCAAACCCGACGGGCGGTTCCGATACAACGACAAGCGATGCAGGGGGCAGCTCCAGCTCCGGGGGTTCGGGCAGCGGTTCAGGCGGCGCCGGGAGTTCGAGCGGCTCCGGTGGCTCGAGCGGCTCCGGCTCGGGTGGATCAGGTGTCTCCACCAC